>NZ_JBHVER010000001.1:0-221504 GCF_042802195.1 Kitasatospora sp. NPDC057500
GACGACGAGCACGCCGTGTCCACCGACACCGCCGGACCCTCCAGCCCCAGCAGGTACGACACCCGCCCGGACGTGGCACTGGTGGCTGTTCCGGTGGCGAGAAAGCCTTCGAGGTCCGGCGGCGGCTGGTTGCCGTAGCCGGAGGACCACAGGCCGGTGAAGACGGCGGTCCGGCTGCCGCCGAGTGTGGTCGGGTCGATGCCGGCGTACTCGAAGGTCTCCCAGGCGGTCTCCAGCAGCACCCGCTGCTGCGGGTCCATAGCCAGCGCCTCGCGCGGCGAGATGCCGAAGAACCCGGCGTCGAATCCGGCCCCGTCGGCGAGGAAGCCGCCCGATCGGCTGTAGGTGGTGCCCGGCCGGTCCGGGTCGGGGTCGTGGACGACGTCCCAGCCACGCTCCGGCGGGAACTCGGTGATCGCGTCCACGCCGTCCGAGACGAGCCGCCACAGCCCGTCCGGGGACTCCACGCCGCCCGGGTAGCGGCAGCCCATGCCGATGATCGCGATCGGCTCGCGCGCGGCCTCCTCCATGTCGGCGAGGCGCTTGCTGAGGACTCCCAGGTCGGCCGTGGCGCGCTTGAGGTAGGTGCGGAGCTTCTCTTCGTCGGACATCGCTACTCCTCAGCGTTGCGGGACTCGCCCGAGCGGATGACCTCGGTCCTGCGGTGCACATCGTCCAGAAGGCTGAACAGTTCGTCGTCGCTGGCCTCGTCGACACCGGCCGCGGAGCCGGTACGTCTGGCGGTCCAGGCCGCGAGGAGTGCTTCGAGACGGGCCGCGACGGTCTCGTGGTCGGCGTCGGCGGCTGCCGCGTCCAGGGTGGACTTGAGCCGGTCGAGTTCGGTGAGCAGGGGGTCGGGTCCGGTGCCGTGCAGCCGGGTGTGCACGAAGGCGGCGAGGCGGGCCGGTGTCGGGTGGTCGAAGACGAGCGTCGCGGGCAGGCGCAGGCCGGTGTCCGCGTCGAGCTGGTTGCGCAGTTCCACGGCGGTCAGCGAGTCGAACCCGAGGTCGGTGAACGCCTGGCCGGGGTCGACCGCCTCCGGCGACGGGTGCCCGAGGACCAGGGCGGCCTGGCCCACCACGAGCTGCAGCACGTCGGCCTGCGTCCACACGCGGTCGGCGGCCTGCCTGCGCCGGGGCCGTACCAGCTCCCGCAGCAGGGTGGGCGGGTCGCCGGCGCGGCGCAGCGCCGGCAGGTCGAACCTGACGGGGGCGAGGGTGGGGGTGCCCGCGGTCAGCGCGGCGTCGAACAGGGCCAGCGCGTCCGTCGTCGGCAGCGGCCGAACACCGGCCCTGGCCAGGCGGTGCCGGTCGGTGGCGGTCAGGCCTCCGGTCATGCCGCCGACCTCCGCCCAGTAGCCCCAGGCGAGCGACACGGCCGGTTGTCCCTGGGCGTGCCGGTGTGCGGCGAGGCCGTCGAGGTACGCGTTCGCGGCCGCGTAGTTCGCCTGGCCCGCGCCGCCCAGCACGCCGGCCGCCGACGAGAACAGCACGAACGCCTCCAGGTCCGAGGTCAGTTCGTGGAGGTGCCGCGCCGCGAGGGCCTTCGGGTCCCACACCCGCGCGAACTGCTGCGGGGTGAGGGACTCCACGACGGTGTCGGCCAGCGTGCCCGCGGCGTGGATCACCGAGGTGACCGGGTGTACGGCGAGCAGCCGCGCCACCGCCCCGCGGTCGGACACGTCGCACGCCACGATGTCGGCGGTCGCGCCCAGCCCGGCCAGGCCGGCGGCCAGCGCGGCCGCGCCGGGGGCGTCCGGGCCGCTCCGGCTGACCAGCAGCAGGTGCCGCACGCCGTGCCGGACGGCGAGGTGGCGGGCGATCGCGCCGCCCAGGGCGCCGGTGCCGCCGGTGACGAGCACCGTGCCCCCGGGGCTGAGCGGCGAGGGCAGCGGTTCGGTCCGCACCCGTTCGAGGCGGGGGACGTGGACGGCGCCGACGCGGATCGCGAGCTGGGGTTCGTCGCCGGCCAGCCGGACCTCGTCGCCGTCTCCACCGTCGACCAGCACGAACCGGCCGGGGTGCTCGGTGGCGGCCGACCGGACCAGGCCCCAGACGGCGGCGGCCTGCGGATCGACGTCCTCGCCCGGCCGGACCGGCACGGCGTTGCGGGTGGCGACCACCATGCGCGGGGTGTCCGTGGCGAGGAAGTCCTGGATCGCCCGCAGGGTCTCGACGGGCGAGGCGGCGTGGTGGACCGGGATGTCCGGTGCGGTGGTCGCCGCTTCCAGGACCGGCCACGCCACCTGGTACGGCACGTCCTGGGTGGTGGCCCCGGCCGGCCTGCGCAAGGTCAGCGAGGCGATCTCGGCGACCGGCGCGCCCGACCGGTCGGCGAGGCCGATCGCGCAGGTGTCCCGGCCGGTCACGGTCAGCCGGACCCTGGCGTGTTCGGCGCCGCGCCAGCAGGAGATCCCGGTGAAGGAGAACGGCAGCTTCGCCCGGTCGTCGGCGACGGTCACGGTCTGGATCGCGGCGTCGAGCAGGGCGGGGTGCAGGGCGAACCGGGTGTCGCCGGGGGGTACGGCCACCTCCGCGTAGAGGGTGTCGCCGTCGCGCCAGGCCGCCCGCAGACCCTGGAAGGCCGTGCCGTAGGCGAATCCGGCGTCGGCCAGGTCGTCGTAGAAGGCGTCGAGGTCGACGGCTTCGGCCTGCGGCGGCCACTGCCGTGCCCAGGGCTCCCGTGGTGCGACGGGTACGGCGCCCAGGGTCCCGGTGGCGTGCCGGACCCACTCGCCGTCCGCGCGCGAGTGGATCGAGACGCTGTGCCGGCCCGCCCGGTCGGGGCCGACGGTCACGGACACCTGCACGCCGTCTGCGACCACCAGCGGTGTCTCCAGTGTCAGGTCCTCGACCGCCGGGCAGCCGACGTGTTCGCCGGCCCGGAGCGCCAGGTCCACGAACGCCGCGGCGGGCAGCAGGGGCGAGCCCGAGATGACGTGCTCGGTGAGCCACGGCTGCGCGGCGGTGGTGAGTTGTCCCGTCAGCACCACTCCGTTGTCGTCGGGGAGTTCCATGACGTCCCGCAGCAGCGGGTGGTCCAACCGGCCGTCACCGGTCGGTGCCGGGGTGGCGGGGTGGAGCCAGTAGTGCTGGTGCTGGAAGGCGTACGAGGGCACGCGCACCGTCGTCGTGGTCGCGGGCGGCTCCCAGCCGACGGCCCCGTCCGCCCACAGCCGCCCGAGCCCCGCGAACAGCCGCTCCGGGGAATCACCACCACGGCGCATCAGCCCGCTGCCCACCAACAACGGATGCGGACCCACCTCCACGAACCCCGTCACGCCCTGGCCCGTCAGCCACTCCACCGCGTCCGCGAACCGCACCGGCTCCCGCACCTGCCGCACCCAGTACCCCGCCTCCCCCATCTCCACCGGACGCCCCACCACCGTGGAAACCACCGGGATGACCGGCTCGCCGAACGACAGACCCTCCGCCACCCGGCCCAACTCCTCCAGCACCGGATCCATCCGCGCCGAATGGAACGCATGACTCACCGCCAGCCGCCGCACCCGGCGCCCACGACCCCGCCACACCCCGGCCACCGCCTCGACCGCCGCCCCGTCGCCCGACACCACCACCGCGTCCGGCGCGTTGACCGCCGCCACCTCCACACCCGGCACCAGCGACGCCGCCACCTCCTGCGGCGAAGCCTGGAGCGACACCATCGCCCCACCCGCGGGCAACCCCTGCATCAGCCGGCCCCGCGCATCCACCAGCGCACACGCGTCCTCCAGACCCAGCACCCCCGCCACATGGGCCGCCGCCACCTCACCCACCGAATGCCCCACCACGAAGTCCGGCCGCACCCCCAGCCACTCCACCAACCGGAACAGCGCCACCTCCAACGCGAACACCGCACCCTGCGTGAACTCCGTCTGCCCCAACACCCCCTCCCCGTCCTCGAACAGCACCTCCACCGGCAGACCGAGGAGTTCGCAGACCTCGTCCAACACCCGCGCGAACACCGGGAACACCCGGTACAGACCCCGCCCCATCCCCGCCCACTGACCACCCTGACCGGAGAACACGAACGCCGACCGGCCCGGGGAGGCAGTGCCCGTGACAGTTCCGGATCCTCCGTCGATCAGCGCGTCCAGCCCGGCCGGGTCCGTCAGCACAGCACGGTGCGGAAACCGAGCGCGCGCGGCCACGTCCGCGGCCACGTCGGCCGGTGTGACCTCGGGGTGCTCGGCGAGGAACCCGCGCAGCCTCCGGGCCTGGTCGCGCAGGGCCGCGTCCGACTTCGCCGACAGCAGCCACGGCACGGGCACTGCGGCTGCGGGCGTGGGAGCGGGAGGGGACTCGGGTGACGTCTCCTCGGCCGGTGCCTCCAGGATCACGTGCGCGTTCGTACCGCTGATGCCGAACGCCGAGATGCCCGCGCGACGCGGGTGGCCGTGATCGGGCCAGGGCCGGGCCTCGGTGAGCAGCCGGACGCTCCCGGACTCCCAGTCGACGTGGGAGGTCGGCGCGTCCACGTGGAGGGTCCGCGGCAGCTCACCGTGCCGCATTGCCAGCACCATCTTGATCAGGCCCGCGACGCCGGCCGCCGCCTGGGTGTGGCCGATGTTCGACTTCACCGACCCCAGCCACAACGGCTCCACCCGGTCCCGGCCGTACGTCGCCAACAGCGCCTGCGCCTCGATGGGATCGCCGAGCGTCGTCCCCGTACCGTGCGCCTCCACCGCGTCCACATCCGCCGCCGACAGCCCGGCATTCGCCAACGCCTGACGGATCACCCGCTCCTGCGACGGACCGTTGGGCGCGGTCAGTCCGTTCGACGCCCCGTCCTGATTGACCGCCGAACCCCGCACCACCGCCAGCACCCGGTGACCGTTGCGCCGCGCGTCCGACAACCGCTCCAACAGCACGACACCCGCGCCCTCACCCCACGCCGTACCGTCGGCAGCCTCGGCGAACGCCTTCACCCGGCCGTCGGGGGCCAGGCCGCGCTGGCGCGAGAACTCGACGAACCCCGCCGGCGTCGCCATCACCGTCACACCACCGGCGAGCGCCAGCGAACACTCTCCCGAGCGCAGCGCCTGCGCCGCCAGGTGGATCGCCACCAGCGACGACGAGCACGCCGTGTCCACCGACACCGCCGGACCCTCCAGCCCCAGCAGGTACGACACCCGCCCGGAGGTCACACTCGTCGCCGTGCCCGTCGAGAGGTAGCCCTCCAGGTCGGGCGGCTGTGCCCCGGCGCCATAGCCCGAGGACCAGATGCCGGTGAAGACGCCCGTCCGGCTGCCCCGCAACGACGTCGGATCGATCCCCGCATCCTCGAACGTCTCCCACACCGTCTCCAGCAACACCCGCTGCTGCGGATCCATCGCCAACGCCTCACGCGGCGAGATCCCGAAGAACCCGGCATCGAAGCCACCCGCGTCCGCCAGGAATCCACCCACCCGCGTGTACGACCTCCCCGGCCCACCCGCCGGATCGTAGAGACGACCCACATCCCACCCGCGGTCCGACGGGAACTCCCCCACCGCATCCACCCCGCCCGACACCACACCCCACAACTCCTGCGCCGACCCCACCCCGCCCGGATACCGGGCCCCCAGCCCCACGACCACCACCGGATCACCCGACACCGCAACCCCCACCGGCACGGGTGAGGCAGGGGCCTGGCTCCGGGCACCGACCAGGAGGTCCCGCAGGTGGCCGGCCAGCGCGCCGGGGGTCGGGTGGTCGAAGGTCAGCGTCGCGGGCAGCCGTACCCCGGCGACCGCGGACAGGCGGTTGCGCAGTTCCACCGCGGTGAGCGAATCGAATCCCAGGTCCTTGAAGGCGCGCTCGGCGCCGACGGCAGCGGTGTCGGTGTGGCCGAGGACCGCGGCCGTCTGGCCGGTGACCAGTTCCAGGACGCGGCTGTGCTGCTCGGCCTCGGGCAGGGCCGCCAGCTCCCTGCCCAGGCCCGGCCGGTCCGTGCGCCGGGTGGGCCCGGTACGGGTGAGGCGGCTGAGCAGGGGGCGGGTGGACGCCGCCGACAGGTCGAGGTGTGCGGGGACCAGCGCGGGATCGGCGGCGCCCAGGGCCAGGTCGAACAGTGCCAGCGCCTGGTTCGTGGGCATCGGCAGCACGCCGGCACGGGCGAGGCGTCGGCGGTCGGTACCGGTGAGGTGTTCGGTCAGCCCGCTGGCCTCGGCCCATTGTCCCCAGGCCAGCGACACGCCCGGCAGGCCCAGGGCACGCCGGTGCACGGCGAGGGCGTCCAGGAAGGCGTTCGCGGCGGCATAGTTCGCCTGGCCCGGGCCGCCCAGCACACCGGCGGCGGACGAGAAGAGCACGAATGCGCTCAGGCCGAGGTCCTTCGTCAGCTCGTGCAGGTGCCAGGCGCCGTCGGCCTTGGGCCGCAGCACGTGGTCGATCCGGCCTGGCGTGAGGGATTCGACGACCCCGTCGTCCAGCACGCCGGCCGCGTGCACGACCGCGGTCAGCGGGTGTGCGGCCGGGATCGATCCCAGCACGGCCGCCAGCGCCTCCCGGTCGGCCACGTCGCAGGCCACCACCTCGGCGTCGAAGTCCACCTCCGCCGCGCTCCTGCTGAGCAGGAGCAGGTGCCGGATGCCGTGCCGGTCGCGCAGGTGCCGGGCGACGAGGCGGCCCAGCGTTCCGGTACCTCCGGTGATCAGCACCGTACCGTTCGGGTCGAGCGGGCCGGATGCCCGGGCCGCTTCGGCCCGTACCAGGCGGGCGGCGCGGGCCGCGCCGTCGCGGACGACGAGCTGCGGTTCGTCCCCCGCGACCAGGACGCGGTCGTCGGTGTCGACGAGCACGAACCGGTCGGGGTGTTCCGCCTGGGCCGCGCGGACCAGGCCCCAGACGACGCTCGCCGGCAGGTCGACGAGGCCCGGCCCGACCGCCCCGCGGGTCACGACGGCCAGCCGGCCGTCCCCGTCGCGCAGGAAGTCCTGGAGCACGCCCAGCGTCTCGGCGGCGACGGTGTGCGCGGCCGCCACGGGGTCTCCCGCCGGGGAGGTGACGTGGTGGACGGCCGGGGGTTCGCCGGTGCTCTCTACGGGCACCCAGTCGAGCCGGAAGAGCCGGCTGGTCCCGGCGACCATCATGTCCGGCGGCCGGTGGCGCACGGTCAGCGCCTCGATCACCGCCAGCGGCCCGGAATCGTCGGCGAGCGCGACCCGGAAGGTGTCGGGGCCGGTGGGTGTGAGGCGGACCCGGGCCGTGGAGCCGGCTTTCCGCATCGACACCCCGGCGAAGGAGAACGGCAGGCGGCCGGCCGCCAGCAGGGTCAGCGGCTGGAGTGCGGCGTCGAGCAGCGCAGGGTGGAGACCGAAACGGTCGCGGGTGTCGGCGGGCAGCGCCACCTCGGCGTAGAGCTCGTCGCCCTGCCGCCGGATCTCGCGTACGCCCGCGAACGCCGGCCCGTACTCGTAGCCCTGGGCGGCGAGGTCGTCGTAGAAGTCGGTCAGGTCGACGGGCTCACCGGCCGGCTGCCAGGGCTCGCCGGTGTCGTACGGGTGGGGGCGGCCGGTCGCCAGCGTGCCGGTGGCATGCCGCAGCCAGGTGCCGTCCGTCCGGGAGTGCACGGTGACGGGGCGTCGGCCCGTCCCGTCCGGTGCGCCGACGACGACCTGGACCGGCACGGACCCGTCGTCCGGCAGGATCATGGGGGCTTCCAGCACCAGTTCGTCCAGGACGTCGCAGCCGGCCTGCCGTCCGGCGTGCACGGCGAGTTCGACGAACACGGTGCCGGGCAGCAGCACGGAGCCCAGGACGACGTGGTCGGCCAGCCACGGCCGGGTGGCCGTCGAGAGCCGCCCCGTGAGCAGGACGCTCCGGTCCCCGGCCAGTTCGACGACGGCCCCGAGCAGCGGGTGCCCGGCCGAGTCGAGTCCCGCAGCCGACACGTCGCCCTTCGCGGCGGCGGGGTTCAACCAGTACGGCCGGTGCTGGAAGGCGTACGTCGGCAGCGGGACGTGGTGGGGCTCGCCGGGGAAGAGCGGCGTCCAGTCGACGGCCACGCCCTGCGTATGCAGGCGCGCCAGGGCGAGGTGGAACTCCTGCCTGCCGCTGCCGCGGCGCAGCGTGCCGGTCGCAACGCCGTCCATCAGCGGCACCAGTACGGGGTGCGGGCTGACCTCCACGAACACGCCGTGCCGGTCCTGCGTCAGGGTCTCGACGGCGAGGTCGAAGCGTACGGGTTCGCGGAGGTTGCGGTACCAGTAGCCGGCGTCGAGGGCGGAGGTGTCGACCGGCTCACCGGTCACCGTTGAGTAGAACGGGATAGGTGCCGGGTGCGGCGTGATGTCGGCGAGGTCGGTGAGCAGTTGCTCGCGGATCGCCTCGACCTGGGCGGAGTGGGCGGCGTAGTCGACGGGCAGGCGGCGGGCGCGGACGCCGTCGGCCGCACAGGCCGTCAGCAGTTCGTCCAGCGCCTCCGGATCGCCCGACACGACGACCGAACCGGGGGCGTTGACCACCGCCACCGTCAGCCGGCCGTCCCAGCGGGCCACGAGGTCGACGGCCTGCTCGTGCCCGAGCCCGATGGAGACCATGCCGCCGTGTCCGGCCAGGGCGACCAGGGCCCTGCTGCGCAGCGCGACCACCCTGGCGGCGTCCTCCAACGACAGCGCCCCCGCCACGTACGCCGCCGCGATCTCCCCCTGCGAATGCCCCACGACCGCATCGGGCACCACACCATGCGCACGCCACAGCTCCGCCAGCCCCACCATCACCGCGAACAGGGCAGGCTGCACCACATCCACCCGCTCCAACGACCCACCACCGGTCAACACCTCCACCAACGACCAGTCGGTGAACGGCGCCAACGCCGCCCCACACGCATCGACCACCCCCCGGAACACCGGCTCCGAGACGTACAACTCCCCACCCATCCCCACCCACTGCGCACCCTGCCCCGGAAACACGAACACCGACCGACCCGGCGAACCGGCCACACCCGTGATGACGCGGGGGTCTCCGTCGGCGAGGGCGGCCAGGTCCGCCACGAGGTCGGTCCGGGTGCCGCCGACCAGGGCCGCCCGGTGGGCGAGCATGGTGCGGGTGGTGGCGAGGGCCCGGCCGATCGCGGCCGGCCGGAGTCCGGGGTGGGTGGTGACGTGGTCCGCGAGCCGTCGGGCCTGGGCGCGGAGAGCGTCGTCCGTCTTGCCGGACAGCAGCCACACGGTGGGCTCCGCGGAGTCGTCCGCGGCGGGTCGTTCGGGGGCTTCCGCCGGGAACTGTTCGATGACGACGTGGGCGTTGGTGCCGCTGGCCCCGAAGGCGGAGATGCCCGCGCGGCGGGGACGCCCCGCCTCCGGCCACGGCCGGGCCTCGGTCAGCAGCCGGATGTCACCGGTGTCCCATGCGACATGCGGCGTGGGCTCCTGGACGTGCAGCGTCTGCGGCAGTTCGGCGTGCCGCATCGCCATGACCATCTTGATCACGCCCGCCACACCGGCCGCCGCCTGCGTGTGCCCGATGTTCGACTTCACCGACCCCAGCCACAACGGCTCCACCCGGTCCCGGCCGTACGTCGCCAACAGCGCCTGCGCCTCGACGGGATCGCCGAGCGTGGTGCCGGTGCCGTGCGCCTCCACCGCGTCCACCTCGGACGGCTCCAGCCCCGCGTTCGCCAGGGCCTGACGGATCACCCGCTCCTGGGAGGGGCCGTTGGGCGCCGTCAGGCCGTTGGACGCCCCGTCCTGGTTCACCGCCGAACCCCGCACCACCGCCAGCACCCGGTGGCCGTTGCGCCGCGCGTCCGACAACCGCTCCAGCAGCACCAGCCCCGCGCCCTCGCCCCACGCCGTACCGTCGGCCGTCGAGGAGAAGGGCTTGCACCGGCCGTCGGGGGCCAGGGCACGCTGCCGGGAGAACTCCGTGAACTGCAGGGGGGTCACGCTCACGGTCACCCCGCCGGCCAGGGCGAGTGTGCACTCCCCCGAGCGCAGTGCCTGCGCGGCGAGGTGGATCGCCATCAGTGACGAGGAGCAGGCGGAGTCGACGGACACGGCCTGGCCCTGGAGGCCCAGCAGGTAGGAGACCCGGCCGGAGGTGATGCTCGGCGAGATGCCGGTGGCGAGGTAGCCCTCGGTGTCGGGCGGTGCCTGGTCGGGGCTGCCGACGTAGCCGGATGCCCAGATGCCGGTGAAGACGCCCGTCCGGCTGCCCCGCAACGACGTCGGATCGATCCCCGCGTCCTCCAGCGTCTCCCACGCCGTCTCCAGCAGCACCCGCTGCTGCGGATCCATCGCCAACGCCTCACGCGGCGAGATCCCGAAGAAATCCGCATCGAACCCCGCCGCATCCACGAGAAAACCACCCGACCGCGTGTACGACGTCCCCGGGTGATCCGCATCCGGATGGAACAACCCCTCGACGTCCCACCCCCGGTCACCCGGGAACCCCCCGATCGCATCCACCCCGCCCGACACCAGACCCCACAGCTCCTCCGGCGACCCCACCCCACCCGGCAGCCGGCACCCCATCCCCACGATCACCACCGGATCGGACGACACCGCAACCCCCACCGGCACCACCGACGCCACATCCCCGCCCGCGCCGGAGAGTTCGGCTGCGAGGTGGTCGGCGAGGTCGGCGGGGGTGGGGTGGTCGAAGACGAGGGTCGCGGGCAGCCGCAGGCCGGTGGCGCCGGCGAGGCGGTTGCGCAGTTCGACGGAGGTCAGGGAATCGAAGCCCAGGTCGCGGAAGACGAGTCCGGGGGTGATCGCCGCGGCGTCGGAGTGGCCGAGGACGGTGGCGGTGTGGGCGGCGACCAGGGACAGCAGGTCCGCAGCGGGCGCCTTCGGTGTCGGCAGGGTCTGCGGCATCGAGAGGTCGGCCGTGGTCAGCGCGGGACGTCCGGCGGCCAGCGCGGTGTCGAACATGGCCAGGGCGCGTTCGGTGCCCATGGGGCGGATGCCCTTGCGGGCGAGGCGTCGGCGGTCGGCCGCGGTGAGGTGGGCGGTCATGCCGCTCTCCTCCGCCCAGTGGCCCCAGGCCATCGACACGGCGGGCAGTCCGAGGGTCTGCCGGTGTGCGGCGAGCGCGTCGAGGTAGGAGTTCGCGGCTGCGTAGCCGGCCTGGCCGGCGGTGCCGAGGACGCCCGCGGCCGCGGAGAACAGCACGAAGGCGGCGAGGTCGTGCTCACGGGTCAGCTCGTGCAGGTGCCAGGCCCCGTCGACCTTGGGACGCAGCACCCGGTCGAGCTGCTCCGCGGTCAGGCGTTCCACCACGGTGTCGTCGAGTACGCCGGCCGCGTGGACGACGGCGGTGAGCGGATGCCCGGCCGGGATCGAGTCCAGTACGGCCGACAGCGCGTCCCGGTCCGCGACGTCACAGGCCGCGACCCGCACCTCGACGTCCCCTTGCGGCTCCAGGTGCGGCACCGCCCCGCCGCCGCGGCTGACGAGCAGCAGGTGCCGCACCCCGTAGCGGGCCACCAGGTGCCTGGCGACGGCCCGGCCGAGGGTGCCGGTGCCTCCGGTGATCAGCACGGTGCCTTCGGGGTCGATCGGCCGGGGGACGGTGAGGACGATCTTGCCGATGTGGCGGGCCTGGCTCATCAGCCGGAAGGAGGCGACGGCCTGGCGGAGGTCCGCGGAGGTGACCGGCAGCGGCTCCAGCGTCCCGTCGGCGACCATCGCCACGACCCTGGAGAGGATGTCGCCCTGCCGTGCGGGGTCGACGTCGTTGAGGTCGAAGGCCCGGTAGATCAGGCCTTCGGGTGAGCGGACGTCCGTCTTGCCCAGCTCGACGAACCGCCCGCCGTCGGCGAGCAGCCGCAGGGAGGCGTCGGTGAGTTCTCCCGCGAGCGAGTTGAGGACGACGTCCATGGCCGGGAACCGGTCGGCGAACCGGGTGTCGCGGGACGAACCGATGTGGTCGTCCGCCAGTCCGAGGCGCCGCAGGGTGTCCCACTTGGCGGGGCTCGCGGTGGCGAAGACCTCCGCGCCGCTGTTCAGGGCCAACCGGATGGCGGCCATGCCCACACCGCCCGCCCCGGAGTGGACCAGGACGCGGTCGCCGGGGCGCAGTTCGCCGAGGTCGAACAGCCCGTACCAGGCGGTGGTGAACGCGATCGGCACCGACGCCGCCTCGGTGAAGCTCCGGCCGTCGGGGATCGCCGTCAGGAGCCGGTGGTCGGCGACCGCGCGCGGCCCGAAGGCGCCGGGCATCATTCCCATGACGCGGTCGCCGGGCCGCCAGGCCGTGACGCCGGGGCCGACCTCGACGACGGTGCCGGCCCCTTCGCCGCCCAGCGGGGGCCGGTCCGGGTACATGCCGAGGGTGATGAGCACGTCGCGGAAGTTCAGGCCGGCCGCGCGGACGGCGACCCGTACCTGTCCGGGTTCCAGCGCGGCCTCCTGCCAGGGCAGCAGGGCCAGGTCGTCCAGTTGCCCGGTGCCGGACTCGCTCAGCCGGTACGCGCCGTCGGGTGCGGTCGGTTCCGGCACGTACCCGGCCTGCCGAGGCACGAGGACGCCCTCCCCGCGAAGGGCCAGTTCGGGTTCGTCGCCGGCCGTCATGGCGGCCCGGACCGCGTCCTCCTCGGACGCGTCGCCCATGTCGACCAGGACGAACCGGCCGGGGTGCTCGGCGGCGGCGCTGCGGACCAGGCCGCGTACGGCCGCGCCGGCCACGCCGCGGGTCAGGACGGCCAGGCGTGCGGCGGCCCGCTCCGGCTGCTCGGCCAGGAACTCCTGGACGAGCACGCGGGCCCGCTGGACGAGGGCGTGCACGGAGTCCGCGTCGGCTCCCCCGGTGAGTACCGGGCTCGGTACCACCTCGGTCGGTGTGCCCGCGGTGAGGGGCACCCACTGGGTGTGCAGCACCGCGGCCCGGGCCTCGGCGGCCGGACGGACGGTCAGCGCGGTGATGTCCGCGACCGGGTTGCCGGACAGGTCGGTCAGTGTCGCGCGGTAGGTGTCGGTGCCCGTACGGACCAGGTGGACCCGGGCGGCCGACACACCGGTGGTGTGCACGGCGACGCCGGAGAAGGAGAACGGCAGCCGGATCCGGGTGTCGGGGCTGAGCAGGATCAGCGGCTGGAGTGCGGCGTCCAGGAGCGCCGGGTGGAGGCCGAAGCGGGCGCCGTCGGGGACGGACACCTCGGCGTACAGTTCGTCCTCGCCCCGCCACAGCTCCCGCACGCCCCGGAACGCGGGTCCGTACCGGTATCCGAGTCCGGCGAGGAAGGCGTAGAACCCTTCGGGGTCCACGGGTTCGGCGTTCCCCGCGGGCCGGTCGAGGCGTCCGGCCGCCACCCGGCCGCCGAGGCTCCCGGACGCGTGGCGGACCCAGCCGTCGCCGCCCTTGGAGTGCACGGTGACCGGGCTGCGGCCGGCGTCGTCGGGGGCACCGATCGAGACCTGGATGTCGGTGGGTGCGTCCGAGAGCGCGAGGGGCAGGTGCAGGACGAGGTCGTCCAGGGTCCCGCCGGCCAGGGTGGCGAGTTCGAGGAAGGCGGTGCCCGGCAGCAGGACCGTGCCGTCGACGGCGTGGTCGGCCAGCCAGGGGTGGGTGCGGAGGGAGACCCGGCCGCTGTGCACGGTGGTCCCGTCGGGCAGTTCGACCGCGGTGCCCGCCAGCGGGTGCCCGGTGCCGTGGTCACCGGCCGCGGGGGTGAGCCAGTAGGTGCTGCGCTGGAAGGCGTAGCGCGGCAGTCTGACGCCGTGCGGGCGGTCGTGCGGCCAGGTCACGGCGACGCCCTGGACGTGGAGGCGGGCCAGGGCGGTGTGGAACTCCCCGATGGCGCCGTGGCCGCGGCGCAGGGTGCCGGTCGCCACGCCGTCCAGGTCCTGCACCAGCACCGGGTGCGGGCTGACCTCCACGAACACCTCGTGGCCGTCGGCGGTGAGCCGGGCGGTGGCCAGGTCGAACCGTACGGGTTCGCGGAGGTTGCGGTACCAGTACCGGGCGTCGAGGGCGGAGGTGTCGACCGGCTTGCCGGTGACCGTGGAGTAGAAGGGAACGTCCGCGGTCCTCGGCTCGATCCCGGCGAGGTCGGTGAGGAGCTGCTCGCGGATCGCCTCGACCTGTGCCGAGTGCGCCGCGTAGTCGACGGGGATGGCGCGGGCGCGGATTCCGTCCCCGGCGCAGGCTGCCAGCAGTTCGTCCAGGGCCCCGGGTTCGCCGGACACGACGACGGTCGAGGCGGAGTTGACCACCGCGACGGTGATCCGCTCGCCCCAGGGGCTCAGGTAGCCGGCGGCGTCGTCCGCGGAGAGCGCGACCGAGACCATGCCGCCGTGTCCGGCCAGGGCGACCAGGGCCCTGCTGCGCAGCGCGACCACCTTGGCGGCGTCCTCCAACGACAGCGCCCCCGCCACGTACGCCGCCGCGATCTCCCCCTGCGAATGCCCGACCACCGCATCGGGCACCACACCGTGCGCACGCCACAGCTCCGCCAGCCCCACCATCACCGCGAACAGGGCAGGCTGCACCACATCCACCCGCTCCAGCGACCCACCACCGGTCAGCACCTCCACCAACGACCAGTCGGTGAACGGCGCCAACGCCGCCCCACACGCATCGACCACCTCCCGGAACACCGGCTCCGAGACGTACAACTCCCCACCCATCCCCACCCACTGCGCACCCTGCCCCGGAAACACGAACACCGACCGACCCACCGGACGCGCCGTCCCGGTCACCAGCCCCGGCGCCGACCGGCCCTCCGCCAGGGCGTCCAGGGCCGTGGCGGTGCCCACCAGCACGGCCCGGTTCTCGAACGCGGTGCGCGCGGCCAGAGCACCCCCGACCGCGGCCGCGCCCACCTCGGGATGCCCGGCGACGAAGGCGCCCAGCCGACGCGCCTGCTCCCGCAACGCCGCCTCGGACCTGGCCGACAGCGGCCAGAGGACCTGGTCGTCCGCGCGGCCCCGGGCAGCGGGTGCGGCGGAGTCGGCCTCGGCGGGCTGTTCGAGGACCACGTGGGCGTTGGTACCGCTGATGCCGAAGGCGGAGACGGCGGCCCGCCGTGGCCGCCCGGTCCCGGGCCAGGCGACCGGTTCGGTGAGCAGCCGGACCGCGCCGGAGGCCCAGTCGACGTGCGGGGAGGGCGCGTCCACGTGGAGGGTCCGCGGCAACTGCCCGTGCCGCATCGCCATCACCATCTTGATCACGCCCGCCACACCGGCCGCCGCCTGCGTGTGCCCGATGTTCGACTTCACCGACCCCAGCCACAACGGCTCCACCCGGTCCCGGCCGTACGCCGCCAACAGCGCCTGCGCCTCGACGGGATCGCCGAGCGTGGTGCCGGTGCCGTGCGCCTCCACCGCGTCCACCTCGGACGGCTCCAGCCCCGCGTTCGCCAGGGCCTGACGGATCACCCGCTCCTGGGAGGGACCGTTGGGCGCCGTCAGGCCGTTGGACGCCCCGTCCTGGTTGGTGGCAGAGCCCCGGACGACCGCCAGCACCTCGTGCCCGTTGCGGCGGGCGTCGGACAGGCGTTCCAGCAGCAGCAGTCCCGCGCCCTCGGCCCAGCCCGCCCCGTCGGCCGCGGCGGCGAAGGACTTGCTGCGGCCGTCGGGCGCGCTCGCCCCCTGCCGGGACATCTCGGTGAACAGCGTGGGTGCCGCGTTGACCGTGACGCCGCCGGCCAGGGCGAAGGAGCATTCTCCCGAGCGCAGCGCCTGAGCGGCCAGGTGCAGGGCCACCAGGGACGACGAGCAGCCGGTGTCCAGGGACAGCGCCGGGCCGAGCAGGCCCAGCTGGTACGCCAGCCGGCCGGACCCCACGCTCGATGCGGTGCCGGTGACCTGGTAGCCCTCCAGGTCGTCGGGGACCGGCCCGGCGGCGTAGCCGGTGGACCAGATGCCGGTGAACACGCCGGTGGGTGTGCCCTCCAGCGTGGTCGGGTCGATACCGGCGTACTCGATGGCCTCCCACGCGGTCTCCAGCAGGATGCGCTGCTGCGGGTCCATGGCGAGCGCCTCGCGGGGCGATATCCCGAAGAACGCCGCGTCGAAGTCGCCGGCGGCGTCGAGGAAGCCGCCCCGGGACGTGCTCGACGTGCGGGGGCGGCTCCCCGTCGGGTCGTACAGGCGGTCGATGTCCCATCCCCGGTCGGCCGGGAAGTCGCCGACCGCGTCCACGCCGTCCGCGGCCAGCCGCCACAGGTCCTCGGGGGTGCCGACGCCGCCCGGGTAGCGGCAGCCCATCCCGATGACCGCGATCGGCTCGTCCGCCGCGGCCGGGGCCCGCGGCGCGTCCTGCTCGCCGGACTCGCCGGACAGGTGGGCGGCCAGCCGTACCGGGGTGGGGTGGTCGAAGACGAGGGTGGCGGGCAGGCTCACCCCGAGCGCGGCGGTCAGGCGGTTGCGCAGTTCCACCGCGGTCAGTGAGTCGAAGCCCAGGTCCTTGAACGCCTGCCGGGGGTCCAGCCGTTCGGGGGTGGCGTGTCCCAGCACCCCGGCGGCGTGGGTGGTGATCAGCTCCAGCAGGTCGGTGCCGTCGGCGGGGGGCGCGGGTCGCGGGGCCTGCGGCCGGGTGCGGGTCCCTGGCAGGTCCCGCAGCAGCCGGCTCGGCCTCGCGTGGGTGTAGGCGCGGGCGAACCGTGCCCAGTCGGCCTCGGTGACGACCGCGAGGGCCTCGTCGTGGTCGAGGACGTCCTGCAGCGCGTCGAGTGCCCGGCCCGGGTCCAGTTCGCCGAGGCCGAGCAGGGTGCGCCGGCGCTGCACGGGCTCCAGGGCCGCCATGCCGCCGCCGGCCCAGATGCCCCACGCGACGGAGGTCGTGGCGCGGCCCTGGGCGCGGTGCCGGGCGGCCAGGGCGTCGAGGAAGGCGTTTCCGGCGGCGTAGGCCGCGCCGTGGCCGTCGCCCCACACGCCCGCGGTGGAGGAGAACAGGACGAAGGCGTCGAGGTCGGGCAGCAGTTCCGCCAGGTTCGCGGCCCCGGCGACCTTGGCCGCGACGACCTCGGCGAACTCCGCCGGTGTCGTGTCGGCCAGCCTGGTCGCCCTGATCGCGCCGGCGGTGTGGAAGACGGCGCGGATGTCGCCGACGCGCTCGACGAGGTCCCGCAGGGCGTCCCGGTCGGCCACGTCGCACGCCGCCACGGTCACCCGCGCCCCGGCCGCCTCCAGTTCGTCGCGCAGGCCGGCCGCGCCGGGTGCGTCGGGGCCCCGGCGGGCGGCCAGCACGATGTGCTCCGCGCCCTGCCGTGCGAGGCGGCGGGCCACCTGTCCGCCGAGTGCGCCGGTGCCGCCGGTGACCAGCACCGTGCCCCGCGGCCGCCAGGTCCGCGCGGCCGGCCCCGACGCTGCCTTGCGGCGCAGCCGCTTGGCGAAGCGACGGGTGCCGCGGATCGCCACCTGGTCCTCGCCCGTGCCGGCGAGCACGGTGAGCAGCGCGTTCACGCTGTCCTCGTCGGGCACGGCGGGAAGGTCGACCAGGCCGCCCCAGCCGTGCGGGAACTCCAGCGCCGCGGACGCGCCGGTGCCCCACGTCAGGGCCTGGGCCGGGCTGGTGACCGGGTCGGTGCCCGAGGTGCTCACAGCGCCGCTGGTCGCGCACCACAGCGGGACGGCCGCCGTCCGAGCCGGGTCCGGGGCACGGAGGAGGTCCAGGGTGCGGACCAGGCCCGCCGGAAGGACCGGGTGGTCGGGGTGCGGCTCCTCGTCCAGCGCCAGCAGCGACAGCACACCGTCCGGCCCGGGCCGGGCGTCCCCGGTGCCGGCCGCGTCCCGGGTGTCGGCCACCGCGAAGCCCCGTTCGCGCAGGGCCTCGGCCCACGGGTGCCCGGCCGGGGCGAGGACGAGCCAGCGAGCCGGGTCCACCGGGGCCGCGGTGCCGCTCACCGGCGCCCATGCCACCTCGTAGCGCCAGTCGTCACGGGGCGCCGGCGGGGTCGCGTTCACCCAGTAGGGCTCGCGCTGGAAGGCGTACGTGGGCAGGTCCGCCCCGGGTGCGGTGCGGGGCAGCACCGGAGTCCAGTCGACGTCCGTTCCGGCGGCGTGGAGGCGTCCCGCCGCGGCGAGGAACTCGGTGAGGCCGCCGTGGTCGCGGCGCAGTGTTCCGGTGGCGGCGACGTCCAGTGCGGGCACCAGCACCGGGTGCGGGCCGACCTCCAGGAACAGGTCGTGGCCGTCGGCGGTGAGCCGGGCGGTGGCCAGGTCGAACCGTACGGGTTCGCGGAGGTTGCGGTACCAGTAGCCGGCGTCGAGGGCAGAGGTGTCGAGCGGCCCGCCGGTGACCGTGGAGTAGAACGGGATCGCCGCCGGCCGGGGCGTGATGTCGGCCAGTTCGGTGAGCAGCCGCCCGCGGATCGCCTCGACCTGCGCGGAGTGGGCGGCGTAGCTGACGGGCAGGCGGCGGGCGCGGACGCCGTCGGCCTCGCAGGCGGCCAGCAGTTCGTCCAGCACGTCGGGGCCGCCGGACACCACGACCGCCGCGGGTCCGTTCACCACGGCGGTGGTCAGCCGCTCGCCCCAGCGGGCCAGGTAGCCGGCGGCCTGTTCGACGGACAGCGCGAGGGACACCATGCCGCCCCGGCCGGCGATGGCGGCCAGTGCCCCGGACCGCAGCGCCACGACCTTGGCGGCGTCCCGCAGCGACAGCGCGCCGGCGACGTACGCGGCGGCGATCTCCGCCTGCGAGTGGCCGACCACGGCGTCCGGCCGCACGCCGTGGGAGCGCCACAGGTCGGCCAGCGCCACCATGACGGCGAACAGGGCCGGCTGCACCACGTCGACGCGCTCCAGCGAGCCGTGGCGCAGTTCGTCGACCAGCGACCAGTCGGTGTACGGGGCCAGCGCGGCGGCGCAGGCGTCGATGCCGGCGCGGAAGACGTCGGACTGCTCGTACAGGTCACGGCCCATGCCGGCCCACTGCGCCCCCTGGCCGGGGAAGACGAACACGGTCCCGCCGGTCCGCACCGGCCGGCCCGGCGGTCCCGGCGGGAGCGCGGCCAGGGCGGACAGCAGGTCGTCCCGGTCGGCGCCGACCACCGCGGCCCGGTGCTCGAACCGGGTGCGGGCGGCCAGTGCGCGGCTGATCGCGGCGGCCGGGACGTCGGGGTGGGCGGTCGCGTACGCGTGCAGCCGATCGGCCTGGGCGCGCAGCGCGGCGTCGGTCCTCGCCGACAGCAGCCAGACGGTGGGGGCGGCCCGGCCGGCGGGCTCGGGCAGGTGGCCGGGGTCCGGGTCGGAGGACTGCTCGACGATCAGGTGGGCGTTGGTGCCGCTGATGCCGAAGGCCGAGATGCCGGCGCGGCGCGGGTGCCCGTGCTCCGGCCACGGCCGGGCCTCGGTGAGCAGCCGGACGCCGCCGGAGGCCCAGTCGACATGCGGGGAGGGGGCGTCGACGTGCAGGGTGCGCGGCAGTTCGCCGTGCCGCATCGCCATGACCGTCTTGATCAGGCCCGCGACGCCGGCGGCGGCCTGGGTGTGGCCGATGTTGGACTTCACCGACCCCAGCCACAACGGCTCGTCCCGGTCCCGGCCGTAGGCGGCCAGCAGGGCGTGGGCCTCGATGGGGTCGCCGAGGGTGGTGCCGGTGCCGTGCGCCTCCACCGCGTCCACGTCCGCCGCCGACAGTCCGGCGTTCGCGAGGGCCTGGCGGATCACGCGTTCCTGGGAGGGGCCGTTGGGCGCGGTCAGGCCGTTGGACGCGCCGTCCTGGTTGACCGCGCTTCCCGCGACGACCGCCAGTACCCGGTGGCCGTTGCGGCGGGCGTCCGACAGCCGTTCCAGCAGTACCAGGCCGGCGCCCTCGGCCCAGCCGGTGCCGTCGGCCGCGGCGGCGAAGGGCTTGCTGCGGCCGTCCGCCGCGAGGCCGTGCTGGCGGGAGAACTCGGTGAAGCCCAGCGGTGTCGCCATGATCGTGGCGCCGCCGGCGAGCGCCAGCGAGCACTCGCCCGCGCGCAGCGCCTGGGCGGCCAGGTGGACGGCGACCAGGGACGACGAGCAGGCGGTGTCCACGGAGAGCGCCGGACCGCGCAGCCCGAGGTGGTAGGCGACCCGGCCGGACGTGACGCTGGTCGCGGTGCCGGTGAACAGGTAGCCCTCCAGGTCCTCCGGCAGGCCCGGCCCGGTCGCGTAGCCGGACGACCAGACGCCGGTGAACACGCCGGTGTGGCTGCCGCGCAGCGAGACCGGGTCGATCCCGGCGTGCTCGAAGGCCTCCCAGGCCGTCTCCAGCACGAGCCGCTGCTGCGGGTCCATGGCGAGCGCCTCGCGGGGCGAGATGCCGAAGAACGCGGCGTCGAAGCCGGCCGCCGCCTCCAGGAATCCGCCCCTGGTGGTGTACGTGGTGCCCGCGCCGCGCAGTTCCGGGTCGTACAGGCCGCCCAGGTCCCAGCCGCGGTCGTCCGGGAAGTCGCCGGTGGCGTCGACGCCCTCCGCGACGAGCCGCCACAGGTCGTCCGGCGAGGCCACCCCGCCGGGGAAGCGGCAGCCCATCCCCACGATGACGACCGGGTCGTCGTGGGCGGCCCGGGCGGCGGGGGCCGACCGGTCGGCGGGGCCGGTGCGCAGCCAGTCGATCAGCTCCGCGGGCGTCGGGTGGTCGAAGACGAGACCGGAGGGGAGGTGCCGGTCCAGGGCGCCGGCCAGGCGGTTGCGCAGTTCGAGCCCGGTGGCCGAGTCGAAGCCGAGGTCCTTGAAGGTGAGCGCGGGATCGACGTCCGCGGGGTTCTCGTGGCCCAGCACGAGTGCGATCTGCGCGGTGACCACGGCGGCCGCGTCGACCGTGCCGCCCGGCCCGGGGTCGTCCGTGTCCGTGCCGCCCGCCCCGGGGTCGCCGCTCTCCGGGCCGCCGTCCGGTCGGCCGGGCGCGGCGCTCCCCGCCGTGTGCGTCCCCCGGCCGGCCGGGGGACGTCCGCTCTGCCCGGCCGTCGCCTCGGGCAGCCAGTACGAACGGCGTTGGAAGGCGTACGTGGGCAGGTCGACCGGTGCGGCCCCGGCGACGGCCGGGGACCAGTCGACCGGTACGCCGGCCACGAACAGCCGGGCCAGCGCGGTCAGGAAGACCTCCGGCCCGCCCCGGTCACGGCGCAGCGTGCCGGTGGCGACGCCGGGCACGCCGGTCCGCTCGCGGGCCTGTTCCAGGGTCTGTTCGACGGCGGGCAGCAGCACCGGGTGCGGGCTGACCTCGACCACGACGTCGTGCCCGTCCGCCAGCAGGGCGGCGGTGGCCAGGTCGAAGCGGACCGGCTCGCGCAGGTTGCGGTACCAGTAGCCGGCGTCGAGCTCCGTGGTGTCGTCGAGGAGGCCGCCGGTCACCGCGGAGTAGTACGGGACGGTTCCCCGCCGCGGCCGCACACCGTCCAGTTCGGTGTGCAGCCGCTCGCGGATCGCCTCGACGTGCGCGGAATGGGAGGCGTAGTCCACCGGGACGACGCGTGCGCGGACACCGTCCGCCGTGCAGGACTCGACCAGTTCGGACAGGGCCCGGGTGTCGCCGGACACCACGACCGAGCCGGTGGTGTTGACCACGGCGACCGTCAGCGCGCCGCCCCGGCGCGACACGTACTCCTCGGCCCGCTCGGCGGACAGGGCGACGGACACCATGCCGCCCCGTCCGGTCAGCGCCACCAGGGCGCGGCTGCGCAGTGCCACGATCCGGGCCGCGTCGGACAGCGACAGCGCGCCCGCGACGTGTGCCGCGGCGATCTCGCCCTGCGAGTGCCCGACCACCGCGTCGGGCTCGACGCCGAAGGAGCGCCACAGTGCCGCCAGGGACACCATCACCGCGAACAGGGCGGGCTGCACGACGTCCACGCGGTCGAGCGGGGCGCCGGCCAGCACATCGGCCAGGGACCAGTCGGTGTGCGGGGCCAGGGCCTGGGCGCACTCGTCCATGGCGGCCCGGAAGACGGGGTACGCGTCGTACAGCTCCCGGCCCATGCCGGCCCACTGCGCGCCCTGGCCGGGGAACACGAAGACGGTACGGCCCGGGGTGCCGGCCCGGCCGGCGGCGACCTGGGCGGAGTCGAGCAGGACCGCGCGGTGCGCGAAGCGGGTTCTGGTGGTGGCCAGCGCGTGCGCGACCTCGGCGCCGGTCAGGTCCGGGTGGCTGCGCACGTGTTCGCGCAGGCGCTCGATCTGCGCGCCCAGCGCCTGCCTGGTCCGCGCCGTGACGATCCACGGCGCCGGCCGGGCCCCGGGGTCGGGCCGCCGGGCCGCCGGCTCGGCCGCACCGGGCGCCTGCCCGACGATCACGTGCGCGTTGGTGCCGCCCATGCCGAACGACGACACGCCGGCGAGCAGGGGCGCGTCCGGCCGCGGCCAGGGGGTCAGGGCGGTCTGGACCCGCAGCGCCAGTGCGTCGAGCGGGATGCCGGGGTTGGGGGTTTCGTGGTTCAGGCTCGGCGGCAGTGCGCGGTGGTACACGCTGAGGACGGCCTTGAGCAGGCCGACGATGCCCGCCGCGCCTTCCAGGTGGCCGACGTTCGTCTTGGCGGATCCGACCCGCAGGGCGCTGTCGGCGTCGCCGGACCCGGCCGGGTCGCGGTAGGCCGCCGCGAGGGCGGCGGCCTCGACGGGGTCGCCGACAGCGGTGCCGGTGCCGTGCAGTTCCACGTACTGCACGTCCGCGGGACGCACGCCGGCACGGTTCAGCGCCTCGCGGATGACCTGCTCCTGGGCCTGCGCGCTGGGCACGGTCAGGCTCCGTGTGGCGCCGTCGTTGTTGACCGCGCTGCCCCGGATGACTCCGTAGACGCGGTCCCCGTCGGCCAGGGCCCGGTCGAGCGGTTTGAGGACGAGGAAGGCGCCGCCCTCGCCGCGGACGAATCCGTTGGCCCGGGCGTCGAAGGTGAAGCAGCGGTCGTCCGGGGACAGGCCGCCGAACTCCGCCGCCCCCTCCTCGCGGGCGGCGCTCAGGTTGAGGTTCACCCCGCCGGCCAGGGCGAGCGCCGACTCGCCGCGGCGCAGGCTCTCGACCGCCAGATGGACCGCGACCAGCGCCGACGACTGGGCCGTGTCGACCGTCATGCTCGGTCCGCGCACACCGAGGAAGTGCGAGACGCGGTTGGCGATGACGCCCCGGCTGGTGCCGGTCAGCGTGTGCGGCGTGATGTGACCGGGGTAGGCCAGGGACGTGTAGTCCTCCCACATCGAGCCGACGAACACCCCGGTCGGGCCGCCCGTCAGCGTGCCCGGCACGATCCGGGCGTCCTCCAGGGCCTCCCAGGCGAGTTCGAGCATGAGCCGCTGCTGCGGGTCCATGCCGGCGGCCTCACGGGGGGACACGCCGAAGAACGCCGCGTCGAAGCCGTCCACCCGGTCCAGGTAGCCGCCGTGCCGTACGCCCTGCCGGCCCGCGGGCGGCGCGGTGATCGCGTCGGCCCCCTCGCACAGCAGGCGCCAGAACGCCGCCGGATCCGGGGCCTTCGGCAGCCTGCCCGCCATTCCGACGACGGCGACACGATCAGCGTCCGATTCCAGGGGGAAGCGCATCACATCGACACCTCATGGGCCGGCGAATGAAGGAAGGCGGGGTGTTTCCGTAGCAGTCCCGACGGTGCGGCTCCGGCCGCGCGAGGCGCCGGAGCATCGAGCGCACGGGCAGCCCGGCGACCCGGTGGTGTCCGAACCCGGGACTCGACCGCGCTTCAGGTGCCTGGATCAGTGGAGCGGTCCCCGAGCGCGACGGCGTCGGCCACGCTCTTCGGGGAGGGTGCACTGGTGAGCTGAGCGCAGGGGTCGAGGTGATGATCGTCCCGCCGCGCAGATGAGCATGGCAGCAACATCACGTCGTCGCCATAGGGCAGGCGAAGGCTGGCTCAAACGAGGCACATCACAACGTCATATGCCTGTATGAAAAAGGCACCGTGGCGAGATCCGTTCCGTGCCCCGTGAAACGCGCCGTTTCCCACCGACCCCCCGCGGTGCCCGCCGGCCGACCTTTCGGCGAATCCGCAGGTGAACCCACCGGCGAGGTGCGAAAGTTCGCCCACATCCTGCCCCACCAGGACCGGACCGGGTCCAGGGGCACCGTCGACGCCGCCGGTGACAACGCCCTAGGATCCCATTCGCACTCGCGCAGAAGAACGCCCGCCACCGCCGTCCGGCCACCCGGGAAATCCTCCGCACCGCGATGGCCACCCGGATCGGGCGAACGGACCACCGCGCCGCCGACAGCTCCGGCTGAACCGTTTGCCCCCACCGACTTCGAGACGATCGCGAAGCGCCACCGCCCCCCGCGGCACCCGACCCGGCCGCCACCGATCCGTGCACCGGTCCCGGCCGTTCGCGCCCGGATCCCGGCGCCGCCCGTGCACGGTGACATCCAGTCAGGAGGCAGCAATGAAAGCCACGTTCCCCCTCACCACACCGCACCACCTCGACAACGAGCCCGAAGCCGAGGCCCTGCTCGCGCAGGCTCCGGTGGTCCTCGCGACGATGGGACCGGCAGACGTCTGGCTCGCCCTCTCCTACAAGGCGGTGCGCCAGGTCCTGAGCGACAGCCGCTTCAGCCGGGAAGCGGCCACACGTCCGGGCAGCCCGCTGCAACTGTCCGTCGCCGGCGACCCGCTACTGGTCTCCAGCCAGGACGGCGAGCGCCACGCCCGCGTGCGCAAGCTGATGTCGCAGGCGTTCAGCCCGCGCATGGTCGATCAGCTCGAACCGCGCGTGCAGTCCATCGTGGACTCCCTGCTCGACTCGCTCGATCCGACCGCGGATCTGGTGGCAGGCCTCTGCGCCCCACTGCCGTTGATGGTCATCTGCGAACTGCTCGGCGTGCCCTACTCCGAGGCGGAGGCCATCCGCAGGTGGACCAGGCGGCTGTTCGTCACGAACATCACCCCGGACGAACTGCGCTCCGCGCAGGGCGAGATGCAGGAATGGCTCGCCGATCTGGTGCGTCAGAAGCGGGCGCAGCCGGACGACGGACTGATCTCGGCGATGGTCGCCGCCAACGACGAGGGCGACCACCTCACCGAGCCCGAACTGCTGGCCAACCTCGAAGGCCTGCTGATCGCCGGCCACGAGACGACCGTCAACCAGCTGGGCAACTCGTTCCTGACCCTGCTGCGCCACCCGGACCAACTCGCGCTGCTGCGCTCGTCACCGGACCTGATCGGACCGGCGGTCGACGAACTACTGCGCTACAGCAGGCTCTTCACCTCGGCCGAGGTGCGGGTCACGACCGAGCCGGTCGACCTGGAGGGCGTCGAACTGGGGGCGGGCGAACCGGTGCTGCCGGTCATCGTCGCGGCCAACCGCGACCCCGGCGTGTACCCGGATCCCGGCCGCTTCGACATCACGCGCGAAGGACCGGCCGCGCACCTCGCCCTCGGGCACGGCCCGCACTTCTGCCTCGGCGCGGTACTGGCCCGCCGGGAGATGCGGGTGGCGATCGGGTCCGTGGTGAAGCGGTATCCGGGACTGCGCCTCGCCGTTGACGAGTCCGAGCTCACCTACGTGCCGGAACTGGTCTTCCGCGGCCTGCAGGCGTTGCCGGTCACCTGGTGATCCGTGGCCTCCCTGCCGGCCGCGTGACACCCCGGTCCGCGCCCCGGTCCCGCCGGGCCGCTACGCGTCGTCCAGCGGGCGGCCGGGCAGCTCGCGGCGGAGCACCGGGGCGATCTCGGTGAAGAACAGCTCCAGCGTGCCGAGGTAGTCCGCGCGGTCCAGGACCTCGCCGTCCACGTGCAGGTGGAGCAGCTCGTGGCCGAAGTGCGCGTGCTGGCGCAGCACCTTGTCGATGATCTGCTGCGGGCTGCCGACGAGCACCGAGCCGTGCTCGATCCAGTCCTCGACGGTGTCGAAGCGGATCGTGCCGCCGTCCAGGGCCCGGTTGACCTTCAGCCGGGCCTCGAAGACCGGGCGGTAGCGCGCCACCGCCTCCTGGGAGGTGCGGGCGCCGAAGTAGCCCGCGGTGCCCGCGCCGACCAGGGCCCGGGCCGGGTCGCGGCCGTACGCCGCCCAGCGTTCCCGGTAGTGGCGGACGATCGCGGCGTACGGGCCGATGGTGCCGGCGCCGTTGGGGGTGAACAGGGGGTCGCCGTGGCGGGCGGCGAAGTCGGCGGAGTCCGGGTTGCTCCCGGCGCCGTGCCAGATCCGGATCTCGGGCCGGTAGGGGCGCGGCAGCGGTTCGGCGTCCTCCAGCGAGCGGCCGAGCCGGCCCTGCCAGGTGACCTTCTCCTCCCGCCACAGCCGGCGGAACAGCAGGTAGTTCTCCTGGAGCAGCTCCCACTGGTTCTCCCGGGTGACGCCGAACAGGCGGGCGGAGCGCGGGTAGGCGCCCTTGGCCACGATCAGGTCCAGCCGGCCCCCGGCGAGGTGGTCCAGGGTGGCGTAGTCCTCGTAGGCGCGCAGCGGGTCGAGCATGCCGAGGGTGGTGACGGCGGTGAACAGCCGGATCCGCGAGGTGACGGCGGCGATGTGGGCGAGCAGGACGGGCGGTGCGCTGGAGACGGCGGGGCGGTCGTGGCGCTCGCCGATTCCGTAGGCGTCGAAGCCCAGTTCCTCGGCGAACACGGCGTAGTCGACGAGTTCGCGGAGCTGGTCGTGGTGCGGCTTGGACTGGTCGGGCAGGTGGGGCAGGAGCAGGAAGCGCACGGCGGTCCCCCCGGGGCTGCGTCGAGTTGACGTGTCAACCCAAGCATGGGCGTGCCGGGTTGACACGTCAACCGGCTTCGGCGGGTTTCAGGGGGCGGGCCGGTCGTCCTTCAACCGTTCCGTCAGGGCGGCGGAGATGCCGACGAGCGCCCGTCGCTGATCATCCGTCAGGGGATCGGTGAGCCAGCGGCGGATGTGCGCGGCGCGCCGGGGCAGTGCGGCGGCGACCGCGGCCCGCCCCTGGTCCGTGAGCGCCACCACGGCGCCGCGCCCGGCGTCCGGACAGGGCTCCCGGGTGACCAGGCCGCGCCCGGCCATCCGGGTCAGGTGGTGGTGCAGCCGGCTCTTCTCGAACTGGGTGACGCCGCTCAACCGGTAGGGCCGCAGCCGCCCGTCGGGAGCCGCCAGCAGGGCCTGGAGGATGGCGAGGTCCGGCTCGGACAGGCCGGTCTCGTGCTGGAGCTGCTGGGCGAGGCGGCGCCAGAACAGCACCTGGGTCTCGAAGAACCCGCTCCAGACCTCGTCCTCGTGCGCGTCCAGCCACCCCGCCCCGGCCTGCGCCGCCTGCGCCGCCTGCTCCGTCCGTTCCGTCCGCTCAGCCATGCGGCCGATGCTATCGACCGCACGGCGTTGCCCGCGGATGGTCGGCGCCGCCCGCCCGGGCGGCGTCCCCTCCCGGAGGCTGCCGGGAACCGGCTCAGGGGATGATCGTGGGCAGGAGGCCGCCGTCGACGCCGAGAGCGCGGCCGGTGGTGGCCGAGGAGTGCTCGGAGGCCACGTACGTGATCATGTTGGCGACCTCGTGGGGTCGGATCAGGCGCCGGAGCAGGGAGGCGGCGGCGCGGTTCTCGGCGAGGTAGCGGCGTTCCTGCTCGGCGGGGTCGAGGCCGGGGTAGAGCTCCTCGAACATGGCGAGCACGCCGTCGCTCATGGTGGGCCCGGGCAGGACGCAGTTCACCGTGACGCCGGTGCCGGCGACCTCCTGGGCCATGCCCCGGGAGACGGCCAGCTGGGCGGTCTTGGTCATGCCGTACTGGACCATGTCGGGCGGGGTCTGGACGCCCGCCTCGCTGCTGACGAAGACCACCCGGCCCCAGCCGCGCGCGACCATCCGGGGCGTGTAGTGGCGGGCCAGGCGTACCCCGGACAGGACGTTGACCTCGTAGAAGCGCAGCCAGTCCGCGTCGGTGATGTCGAAGACGGGCTTGGTCTCGAAGATGCCGGTGTTGTTGACCAGGATGTCGACGTCGGGCAGTTGCCGGATCAGCTCCGCGGTTCCTTCGGCCGTGCCGACGTCGGCGGCGATGCCGCGTCCGCCGATCCGCTTCGCGGTCTCGGTGACGCGGTCGGGGTTGCGGCCGTTGACCACGACGTCGGCTCCGGCGGCGGCCTGGGTCTGAGCCGCCGCCGCGCCGATTCCGGCCGTTGATCCGGTGACCAGCGCGGTCCGTCCGGTGAGGTCGATCTGCATCGGAGGGGCACCTCTCCTCGATGGGTGGCGGCCGGTCGGCGACCGGCCGCTTCCGGTCGGTGTTCCGCCGGCCGGCCGCGGTGTTCGGCTACGCCGTCCCGGTGTCCGTGCGGACCTCGGGGCGGCCGGGCTCGGCCCAGAGCGTGTGGAAGACGCCCTCGCGGTCGGTGCGGTGGTAGGTGTGGGCGCCGAAGAAGTCGCGCTGGCCCTGGATCAGCGCGGCGGGCAGGTGCTCGCTGCGCAGGGTGTCGAAGTAGGCGAGTGCGGCGGAGAACGCCGGCACCGGGATGCCCCGCAGGGCCGCGGTGGCGACGACCGAGCGCCAGGAGGGCAGGGCGTCGGTGATCTCGGCGGCGAACCGCTCCTCGGCCAGGAGGCTGACCAGGCCGGGGTCGGCGGCGTGAGCGGCGCGGATCCGGTCGAGGAACGCGGCGCGGATGATGCAGCCGCCGCGCCAGATCTTCGCCACCGCCCCGAGGTCGATGTCCCAGCCGTACTCGGCGGCGGCGTCGCGGATCATGGTCCAGCCCTGGTCGTAGGCGATGATCTTCGAGGCGTAGAGGGCCTTCTCGATGTCCAGGACGCTGTGTCCGGGCTCGTGCGGGACCACCTCCGGGCTCTCCGCCGCCAGCGGCCGGTAGGCCTCGCGCAGTTCGGTCCGGGCGGAGGCGACCCGCGCGAAGGTGGCCTGGGCGATGGCGGTGACCGGGGAGCCGAGGTCGAGGGCGGTCTGCACCGTCCAGCGCCCGGTGCCCTTCTGCTCGGCGGCGTCCCGGACGACGTCGACGAAGGGCCGGTCGGTGGCCGCGTCCGTGTGGGCGAGGACCTCGGCGGTGATCCCGATCAGGTAGGAGTCGAGGCGGCCCTCGTTCCATCGGCGGAAGATCCCGGCGATCTCGGCCGGACCGTACCCGCCGACCTCCCGCAGGAGGTGGTAGGCCTCGGCGATGAGCTGCATGTCGGCGTACTCGATGCCGTTGTGCACCATCTTCACGAAGTGGCCGGCCCCGTCGGTGCCGATGTGGGTGCAGCAGGGGTCACCGTCGACGTGGGCGCTGATCCTCTCCAGCATCGGGCCGAGGACGCGGTAGGACTCGGCGGAGCCGCCGGGCATGACCGACGGCCCGTTCAGCGCGCCCTCCTCCCCGCCGGAGACGCCGCTGCCGACGAAGTGGAGGCCGCGTTCGCGCAGGGCCCGCTCGCGGCGGCGGGTGTCGGCGAAGTGCGCGTTGCCGCCGTCGATGATCATGTCGCCCGGCTCCAGCAGCGGGGCGAACTCCTCGATGACCTCGTCGGTGGGCCGGCCGGCCTTCACCATGACCAGCAGCCGGCGGGGGCGCTCCAGCGCGGCCACGAAGTCCTGCGGTGACTCCGCCGGGACGAAGGTGCCCTCGTGGCCGAACTCCTCGACCAGGGCCTTCGTCCGCGCCGGGGTGCGGTTGTGGACCGCGACCGTGTAGCCGTTGCGGGCGAAGTTCCGGGCCAGATTGCGGCCCATCACCGCCAGCCCCGTCACGCCGATCTGTGCGGATGCCTCCATGACGGCTGCTTCCTCTCTCGGGGGGTCCCGCCGGCGCGTCCCCGGGCACCGGAGAGCGCTCCGCGCGGCCGCAACCAGCCTGGCCCCCGGAGGACGGGCACGCGCGGGGAGCTGGCCCGCCCGGGTGATTCCGGACGGAGCACGGGCGGTGCCCTCCGGTACCGGAGCGGGCGGAACTGCTCCCCGGGGGACCGCGCGGCGAAGATCCCGAATTGCGTCCCACCCGGTGCCGTCGGATCGTGAACGCATGCCGAGCCGCCCCCGCGCGCAGGGACGGGACGACGTGACCCGCGAGCCGTTCGCCGGCCTGCGCCGCAGCGTCTCCCCGCTGGAGCTCTTCTTCGACCTGGTCTTCGTCTTCGCCGTCGGCCAGCTCGCGGAGCACCTGCACGAGGAGCTGTCCTGGCGCGGGGCGGGCGAGACCGTGGTGATGCTGGTGGCGGTGCTCAGCTGCTGGGCCCTCACGAGTTTCGACGCCACCTTCCTGGACGTGGAGCTGCCGCGGACGCGGTGGCTGGTGCTGACGGTGATGGGTCTGGGGCTGTACGCCAACGCCCAGATCCCGCACGCGTTCGCGGGCCGGCCGTGGGCCTTCGCCCTCCCGCTGGCCGCCGTCCTGTCCCTGACCGCCGTCACGGCGGCCGTGACCGCCCCGACGGCCGTCCTGCGCCGGCACTACCGCCGGGTGACGGCGTGGGCGGCCTTCTCCGTACCGCTGTGGCTGGTGGGGGCGGCCGCCGGATCCGGGCCGCGGCTGGCCTGGTGGGCCGCCGCCGCGGCCGTCGACATGACCGGCGTGTGGCTGGCGCACCCGCTGCCCGGCAACGTCCTGGTCTCCCGGGACCTCGCGTTCGACGCCGAGCACATGGTGGAGCGGATCCGGCTGTTCATCATCGTGCAGCTCGGCGAGACCGTCCTGACCCTCGGTACGGCGGTCTCCGCCGCCCCGGTCGACGCCCCGACCGTGGCCACGGGCCTCGGCGTGTTCGTCGCCCTGGTGTGCCTGTGCGCGAGCTACTTCCGCGGCGGCGAGGAGATCCTCGCGCGGCACGTCGCCACCACGGCCGACCGGCTGCTGCCCGTGCGGCGCGCCGTCAGCGGCCAGTACCCCACCCTCGCCGGCCTGGTCGCCCTGGCCGTCGGCGCCGAACTCGCCGTCGCCCACCCCACCGGCCACGGCAGCACCACGCTCAGCCTCCTGCTGTTCGGCGGCCCGGTCCTCTACGTGATCACCCAGGCCTGGTGGTACTACACCTCCACCGGCCGGGCCTGGGTAGCGCGGCTGCTCGCCTGCCTGGCCTGTGCCGTCGCGGGCCTGGCCGCGAGGTGGCTGCCCCCGCTGGCGTCCGTGCTGCTGCTCGACGCCGTGCTCGTCGGGCTCGTCCTCGCACTGAAGCAGGTGCACCGGCGCATCCTCGACGAGGCCCCGGCCGACGGGCGCCGGGCCTGATCGCCGCTCCCGCGCGGTCCGGGTCGCGGAACGGGGACGCCCGTGGCCCAGGCGCGCGGTATGCGCGTCCGGGCCAAGGAGCCGGATGCCGGGGCGGCGGTGCGGTTCAGGCGGTGAGGGTCTTGTGGAGGGCTTCGAGGCCGTCGGCGTAGATGCCGTGGAAGAGGTCGACGGCCTCCTGCTCGGTGGCGCCCTTGGGGTTGAAGCGGCCGGACCACTGGACCTCGGCGAGGTCGTCGCGGCCGGGGACGGCGTGGACGCGGATGGTGGAGACGTAGCCGTCGACGGGGAAGGGGGCCTGGAGGATGGCGTAGCTGTACTGGCGCTCGGTCTCGTTGAAGTCGACGAGGCGCTCGACGATCACCTCGCCGTCGGGGTTCTTCAGCTGCCGGACGCGGCCGCCCTCGACGGCGGTGCTCTCGGGGATGTAGGGGAGCCAGTCGGGCAGGGCGTCGAAGCCGCCGATGAGGGCCCAGACCTGCTCGGGGGTGCCGGGGACGGTGCGGCTGACGGACGTGGAGGCCATGGTCGTTTCTCCTGTGTACTGCGGTGGGGGTGTGGGGGGTGTGGGGGGTGGGGGTGTGGGGGTCAGGCGTTGTGGGGCAGGGGGGCGGCGGGGCTGACGAGGCCGGAGGCGCGCAGGTCGGTCCAGAACGCGGTGGGGACGTCCTCGTTGAGGGCGGCGATGTCCTCGGCGATGCGGCTGGGCTTGGTGGCGCCGGGGATGACGGCGGCGGAGGCCGGGTGGGCGAGGGAGAACTGGAGGGCGGCGGCCTTGATGCTCACGCCGTGGCGGGCGGTGAGGTCCTTCAGGCGGGCGACCTTCTCCAGGATCGCGGGCGGGGCGGGCTGGTACTCGAAGTGGGTGCCGCCGGCGAGGACGCCGGAGCTGTAGGGGCCGCCGACGACCATGTCGACGTTCTGCTCCTGGGCGAGGGGGAGCAGGCGCTGGAGGGCGTGGTCGTGGTCGAGGAGGGTGTAGCGGCCGGCGAGGAGGAAGCCGTCGGGCTGCGGCTCGTCGAGGGCGAGGGTGAGCTCGATGGGCTCGGTCTTGTTGACGCCCAGGCCCCAGGCCTTGATGACGCCCTCCTCGCGCAGGCGGGACAGGACGCGGAAGGCGCCGGTGCGGGCCTCCTCGAACTTGCTCAGCCACAGGTCGCCGTGGAAGTCCTGGGCGATGTCGTGGACCCAGACGATGTCCAGGCGGTCGGTGCCCAGGCGCTTGAGGCTGTCCTCGATGGAGCGCTCGGTGGCCTCCGCGGTCCAGACGTGGAGGACCTTGTTGGGGTTGCCGTGCTCGAACAGGCCGCCCTTCTCGCCGAAGTCGGGAACGTCCGTCTCGATCTCGTCGAGGACGACGCGGCCGACCTTGGTGGACAGGACGTACTCGTCGCGCGGCTTGGTGGACAGCACCTCGCCGAGGCGCTGCTCGGACAGGCCCGCGCCGTAGAAGGGGGCGGTGTCGTAGTAGCGCACGCCCTGGTCCCAGGCGGCCTCGACGGTGGCGGCGGCCTCCGCGTCGGGGATCGCGCGGAACATGTTGCCGAGCGGGGCGGTACCGAAGCCGAGCCGGCCGGGGAGGATGTTCTTCAGGGACATGATGATGCCTTTTCGATCAGTGCTGCCGGGGCCGGACGACACCCGGGCGGGGGGCGAGGCACGCGTGGACGGGCGCCTCGGAGGGGCGGCGGCGCTGCGGGCGGGTCACGCGAGGGTGCGCGGCTGCGTTCCGTAGGGCCGGGGGTGAAACACCCCGCATCGACTGGATGCAGAAGCGCCTTGCGTGTCAAAACAATAATTGCACGCGCTGGTTATTGCAAGTGTCTGCCGCGCCACATGCCGGGCGGCCCGCCCGGGCGGCCTTCGCGGTTCTTCGGAGGCGCGGCCCCCACCAAGCTCAGTACCGCCGACCAGGGCGCGCAAGTCGAAGGCCGCCCCTGTATAGACACCGAGTACCGGTGCGCACCCCTGGCACGCACCGGCACGCACACTCCGGCAGCCGCCCGCGGCCTCGGCCCGGGTCCGGTGTGCAGCCCAGGACACCGCTTCGGCCGGGGCCGGGTCCGCCGAAGCGGAGGGGGTCACGCACAGCCCTGTCCCGGCGGAACGGGACGCGGCAACGGAGGCAGCCCCACGGCGCTCGCGAGCGGACCGGTGGAGGGCCGGGCCTCAGAGGTCCCCGGCGCCCGCCGCCTGCTGCCGGTCGTAGGAGTCGCGCGAGCGGGCGATGGCGTCCCGGTGGCGCTCCGCCCAGTCGGTGAGGCCCTTGAGCGAGGCATAGAGGTCGTCGGCCATCTCGGTGCCGCGATACTCCACCTTGGGCGGCACGGTCGCGTAGACGGTGCGCTCGATCAGTCCGTCGCGTTCGAGGTTCCGCAACGTCAGGGTGAGCATGCGGCGGCTGATTCCGGGTACGGACCGTTCGAGTTCGGTGAAACGGACCGGACCGTGGCTGAGGTTGAGCAGGATCCCGATCGCCCACTTTCCGCTGATCCGGTTGAGCGCCTCCAGGACGGTGCACGCCTCGCGGACGGGGGCCGGGCCGTCGACGCCGTCGGCCTCCTCGATGTCCTCGATCACATCGTTGTTCCCCAGGAACATGAAAGTGCCTCCTTACGGTGGACTTGATGGTCACACAGGATGGTCGCTGTAACAAGAAGTGCCCTCAGGGAGCGCGGGCGCCACCGGGCGCCCCTCCCCGGCCATTCCCCGAAGGACTCCTCCGATGACCACGCAAGCCCCGCCGTCCCTCCAGCCTTCCAGGTCACGCTGGTTGGCACTGGGGGTCCTCTGCACCGGCAACCTGATGATCATCCTCGACGGTTCGATCGTGACCGTCGCCCTCCCGACCATCCAGACCGACCTCGGCTTCACCCAGTCCGGCCTGGCCTGGGTGGTCAACGCCTACCTCATCGCGTTCGCCGGGCTGCTGCTGCTCTCCGGCCGACTGGGCGACCTGCTGGGCGGCCGGCGCGTCTTCAGCGCGGGCCTGGGCCTGTTCACGGTGGCCTCGCTGGCCTGCGGCCTGTCCTCCTCCTCGACGGCGCTGGTGGTGTTCCGGTTCGTCCAGGGGGTCGGCGGGGCGCTCGCCTCGGCCGTCGTCCTGGGCATGATCATCACCCTGTTCCCCGACGCCGGCGAGCGCGCCAAGGCGCTGGCGGCGTACGCGTTCGTCTCCGCGGCCGGCGCCTCGCTGGGCCTGATCCTGGGCGGCGTGCTGACGCAGAGCCTCAGCTGGCCGTGGGTGTTCTACGTCAACGTGCCGATCGGCCTGGTGGCGCTCGTGCTGACGCAGAGCGTGGTGCCCGGCGGGAAGGGGCCGGGGCTGCGCGAGGGCGCCGACCTGGTCGGTTCGGTGCTCGCCACCGGCGGTCTGATGCTGCTGGTCTACACGATCATCAAGGCCGAGGAGTACACCTGGGGCGACGGCCGCACGCTGGGCCTGCTGGTCGGCTCGCTGGTGCTGCTGGCCGGTTTCGTGGTCCGCCAGGCGTTCGCGGCCAAGCCCCTGCTGCCGCTGCACATCTTCCGCTCCCGGGCGGTCTCCGGCGCCAACGGCATCATGGTCCTGATGGTCGCCGGCCTGTTCGGCTACCAGTTCTGCACCGCGCTCTACTTCCAGAACGTCCTGGGCTACGACGCGCTGAAGACCGGGCTCGCCTTCCTGCCCGCCCCGGTCACCATTGCGATCGTCTCGCTGGGCTTCGCGGTCAAACTGAACGAGAAGTTCGGGCCCCGCCGGGTGCTGGTCGTCGGCCTGCTGCTGGTGGCCGCGGCGCTCGCACTGCTGGCCCGGGTGCCGAGCGACGGAAGCTTCCTCGCCGACATCGTGCCGCCGTTCGTGCTGCTGGGCCTCGGCTTCGGTGCGGCCATGCCGGCGCTGATCGGCCAGGCCATGTCGGTCACCTCTCCCCATGACGCCGGCATCGCCTCCGGCCTGGTGAACACCACCCAGCAGGTCGGCGCCTCGATCGGCACCGCCGTACTCGCCACGGTGGCCGCCTCCCGCACCGCGACGCTGCTCGGCGAGGGCGACAGCAAGGTGGTGGCGCTCACCGGCGGATTCCACCTCTCCTACGGGCTGAGCGCCGTGTTCGTGGCGGTCGGCGTCCTGGTGGCCGCCTTCGTCCTGCGCAGCCCTGCGGTCGGCCCCGAGAGTGCCCCCGGACCGGACCTCAAGTCTGCGGACTCCCCCGTGTCGCACATTTGACGGTCCCCGTGCGGCCGTTCCGGAGGGCTCCCCGGAACGGCCGCACCACCCCGACGGCGCGCACCGCCGCCGGGCCGCACCGCATTCCGCACCACGTCGGAGCCCGCCGGCCGAGCACACCCGCGAGCGTCCCGCCCCCAAACCCGCGGGCCCCGGAAAAGGGCCCGGGTAGGGGGACGGTCAGGGGGGTCGGATCCGGACGGAGCCAGCAGACTCGTCGCATCGTCCGCGGCCGGGGCCATCAGCGCCCCCCTCGGGATGGGCGGGCCCCAGGCCGCCCACCGTCCCCCCGCCTCGCGCAGGATCGAGAAAGAACCCATGTACACCAGACGCCGTTTCCTCCGTCTCCCGGTCGCCCTGACCGCCGCCGCCGTCATCGGCTCCGCCGTCCTCACGGCCTGCTCCGACTCCTCCGCCCCGCCCTCCGCGAGGAGCGACGGCGGCACCCTGCGCTACGGCGCCGCCGTCGAACCCGACAGCTGGGACCCGCACGCCGCGTCCACCGCCGTCACCGGGCGGCTGCTGCGCCCGGTGCTGGAGTCGCTGGTCGCGATCGCTCCGGACGGGACCGTCAAGCCGTGGCTGGCCGATTCGTGGACGGTCTCGCCCGACGGCCTCACCTACACCTTCACCCTGCGCAGCGGCGTGACCTTCAGCGACGGCACCCCGTTCGACGCGGCGGCCGTGAAGGCGAACTTCGACCACGTCACGGCGGCGAAGACGGCGTCCAAGCGGGCGGCCGGACTGCTCGGCCCCTACAAGGAGACCGAGGTGGTCGACCCGCGCACGGTGGCCGTGCACCTGACGGCCCCTCACTCCTCCTTCCTCAGCTCGGTGGGGAGCACCTTCCTCGGCTTCCACTCCCCCGCCGCACTGCGCGACCACGGAGGCGACCTCTCCTCCGGCGGCGCGTTCGTCGTCGGCACCGGCCCGTTCACCTTCGAGTCGGTGACGCCGGGTCAGCAGGCGGTGTTCAAGCGCCGGGCCGACTACAACTGGGCCCCGCCGACCGCCGCCCACCAGGGGAAGGCGAAGCTGGAGAGCATCGTCGTGCTGCTGCTGAAGGAGGACGCCTCCCGGGTCGGCGCCCTGACCTCAGGCCAGGTCGACGCCGCCGAGCTGATCCCCGCCAACCGGCTGGCCGGCCTGCGCGGCCAGAACGGCGTCGAGGTGGTCCGCAAGGCGATCCCCGGCGTCCCCTACACCTACTACCTCAACACCGCCCGCGCGCCGTTCGACGACCCGCGCACCCGGCAGGCCGTCCGGCACGCCATCGACTTCGCCGGGATCGTCAAGGGCATCTTCCAGGGCGAGTACGAGCAGGCCTGGGGGCCGCTGGCGCCCTCCACCCCCGGCGCCGAGCCGTCGTTCGCCAAGCCGGCCTGGGAGTACGGCAAGGAGAAGGCGGAGAAGCTGCTGGACGAGGCCGGCTGGACCGGGCGGGACGCCGAGGGCTACCGCACCAAGGACGGCAAGCGCCTCACCGCCGAGCAGCCGTACGTGCAGACCTTCGTCTCGGCCCAGAACCACACCTTCGACGTGGGCGTGCAGGACGCGCTGAAGCAGGTCGGCATCGAGCTGAAGCTGGTGCCGCTGGACTCCGCGGGCTCCATCGGGCGCACCGGCAAGGGCGACTACGACGTGTTCGCCTTCGCCTGGCAGGGCTCCGACCCGAGCCTGCTGCGCAGCCTCTACCACTCCAAGTCCCAGTTCGGGGGCGGCGGGGCGAACGGCAGCCGGGTCAAGGACGCCGAGATCGACGGCTGGCTGGACCAGGCCGATGCGACCGTGGACGCCGCGCAGCGCGCCGAGCTGTACCGCAAGGTCCAGCGGAAGATCGTCGAGCAGGCGTACTCGTTCCCGGCCTACATCGCCACCATGGACGTCGCCCGGCACGGCAAGGTGGACGGGCTGGTCCTGGACGTCGACGCCAACACCGACTTCTACGGCATCGGGGTGGCCTGAGGTGTCCGACCGCGCCCGGCTCGTACCGCGAGGGCACGTGCCGCCCTGGGCCAGGTTCGTCGCCCGGCGGCTCGCGGCGGGGCTGGTGGTGGTGTGGGGGACGCTCACGGTGACGTTCTTCGCCCTCCACCTCGCCCCCGGCGACATCGTGGACGGACTGATCGGGCCGGGCGCCGCCGCCACCCCGGCCCTGCGGGACCAGGTGATCGCCGAGAACGGCCTGGACGACCCGCTGCTCGTCCAGTACGGCCGCCAGCTCGCCCAGTTGGCGAGCGGCGGCCTCGGCTGGTCGTACCAGCTCAACGAGCCGATCGAGCGGCTGCTCGGCAGCCAGCTCGGTCCGACCGTCGAGCTGGCGGTGTCGGCGCTGGTCACCGCGCTGGTGCTGGCGGTGCTGGCGGCCGTCCTGACGGCCGGCCGGGGCCGGGCGGTGCGCGGCGCCGCCGCTCTGGCCGAGCTGCTGATGGTGTCGATGCCGTCGTTCTGGCTGGGCATCATCCTGCTGACGGTGTTCTCCTACCGGCTGCACGTGCTGCCCTCGATCGGGGCGGACGGGCCGGCGGCGCTGGTGCTGCCGACGCTCGCGCTGGCGCTGCCACTGGCCGGAGTGCTCGCCCAGGTGATCCGCCAGGAGCTGGAGAGCGCCGAAGGCCGCCCGTTCGTGCTGACCGCGCGCTCGCGCGGCCTGGGCGCGACGGCGGTGCTGCTGCGGCACACCCTGCGGCACTCGCTGCTGCCGCTGACCACACTGGCCGGCTTCGTCCTGGGCAGCCTGTTCGGCGGCGCGGTGCTGGTGGAGAACATCTTCACCCGGCCGGGCCTGGGCCGGGTGCTGGCCAACGCGGTCGGCTCGCGCGACCTGCCGGTGGTCAGCGCCCTGGTGGTCATCTCCAGCGCGGCGTTCGTGGTCGTCAACACCCTGGTGGACGTGCTCCACCCGCTGATCGACCCCCGGCTGCGCGAGGGAGGAACGGCATGAGCACCGTGACCGCCCTCCTCGACCGGCCGGCCGCGGCCGCCGCCCGCCGGGGCGCGCTGCTGCGCTCGCCGGCCCGCCTGGCGCCGCTGCTCCTGCTGGCCGCGGTGGCGCTCGTGCTGGCCTTCCCCGGGGTGTTCGCCACCCACGCCCCCGAGGCGACGGACGTCGCGGCGGCGCTGCGCCCGCCCGGTGCCGAGCACTGGCTGGGCACCGACCAGCTCGGCCGGGACGTCTGGTCGCGGCTGGTGCACGGGACCAGGCTGTCGCTGCTGATCGCGGTCGGCGCGACGCTGATCGGGGTGGGCGGCGGCGCGCTGCTCGGCCTGGTCGCCGGCTGCGGCGGACGACGCGTCGACTTCGCCCTGATGCGGGTGGTGGACGTGCTGCTGGGCTTCCCCGAACTGCTGCTCGCGCTGATGGTGGTGGCGCTGCTGGGCGGCGGCACGGTCAACGTGGCGATCGCCATCGGCATCGCCGGAGTGCCCAACTACGCCCGGCTGGTGCGCGGCCAGGCGCGGCTGGTGCTGCGCTCGGAGTACGTGGAAGCGGCGCGGGTGCTGGGGGTGCCGGCCTGGCGGTCGGTGCTGCGGCACGTGCTGCCGAACGTCGGCGGCCCGCTGGTGGTGCTGGCCTCCATCGGGCTGGGCTCGGCCATCATCTCGGGCTCCGGGCTCAGCGTGCTCGGCCTGGGCCCGGTCCCGCCGGAGGCGGACTGGGGCTCGATGGTCGCCGACGGCAAGGACTTCCTCCAGACGGCGTGGTGGATCTCGATCGCGCCCGGCCTGGCCGTCTCGGCCGTGGTGGTCTGCACCACGCTGATCGGCCGTTCGCTGCAGCTGAGGGCGGTGCGATGACGACGACAACGAAGACGACCGCGACGAGGGCGACGGCCGGGGACGCCGGTGCGCCGGTGCCGGGCCCGCTCGTGCGGGTGGAGGGGTTGCGGGTGTCGTTCCCCGGCGCGCCGCGGCCCGCCGTGGACGGGGTGTCACTGGCCGTCGGCCCCGGGGAGTGCGTGGCGCTGGTCGGCGACTCCGGCTCGGGGAAGTCCGTCACCTCGCGCTCCCTCATCGGGCTGGCGGGTGCCAGGGCCCGGGTGTCCGCCCGGACCCTGGAGGTGGCCGGGGCGGACGCCTCCGGCTTCGGCGAACGGCAGTGGCGCGCGGTGCGCGGCCGACGGGTCGCCATGGTCTTCCAGGACGCGCTGACCGCGCTGGACCCGCTGCGCACCGTCGGCGCCGAGATCGCCGAGGCGGCCCGCCTCGGCGGCACCGCCGGCCCGGACGGCGACGCCCGGGTGGTGGAACTGCTCACGGCGGTGGGCGTGCCGGAGCCGGAGGCCCGGCGCACCCAGTACCCGCACCAGCTCTCCGGCGGGCTGCGCCAGCGCGCGCTGATCGCCTCGGCGCTGGCCGCCGACGCCCCGCTGCTGATCGTCGACGAGCCGACCACCGCGCTGGACGCGATCGTCCAGGCGCAGATCCTCGCGCTGCTCGGCCGGCTCAAGGACGAGGGCCGGGGACTGCTGCTGGTCAGCCACGACCTGGCGGTGGTGGCGCAGTTGGCGGACCAGGTGCTGGTGCTGCGGCGGGGCGAGGTGCTGGAGAGCGGGCCGGCCGACCGGGTGCTGTCCGCCCCGGAGCACCCGTACACCCGGATGCTGCTGGACGCGGTGCCCTCGGGCCGCCCGCCGGCCCGTCCCACCCAGGCCCCGCCCAGGGCAGCGGACGCCGAGGCAGCGGACGCCGAGGAAGCGGTCCCGGTGCTGACCGGGCGCGGGCTGGTCAAGGCCTTCGCCCCGGGCGGGCCGAGGGCCCTCGACGAGGTCGGGTTCACCCTGCGGGCGGGCGAGGCGCTGGGCGTGGTCGGCGAGTCCGGCTCGGGCAAGACCACGCTGGCGCGGGTCGCGATGGGTCTGTCCCGTCCCGACGCCGGGGAGGTGCTGCTGCACGGGCGGCCCTGGTCGGCGCTGCCGGAGCGGCGGCGCCGGGCCGAGCGCTCGGCGATCCAGTTCGTCCAGCAGGACCCGTACGCCTCGGCGGACCCCCGGTTCACCGTGGCACGGATCATCGGCGAGGCGCTGCCGGGACTGCGGCGCGCCGAGCGGGCCCGGCGGTGCGCGGAACTCCTCGACCAGGTCGGCCTGTCGGCCGACCTGCTCTCCCGCCGGCCGCACCAGCTGTCCGGCGGTCAGCGCCAGCGGGTGGCCATCGCCCGGGCGCTGGCGGGCCGTCCGCAGGTGCTGGTCTGCGACGAGCCGGTCTCGGCGCTGGACGTCTCGGTCCAGGCGCAGGTGCTGGAGCTGCTGGACCGGCTGCGGCGCGAGCGGGGCATCGCCCTGCTGTTCATCACCCACGACCTGGCCGTGGTGCGGCAGGTCACCGACCGGCTGCTGATCATGCGCGGCGGGTCGGTCGTCGAGGAGGGCGAGACCGAGCGGATCTTCGAGGCCCCCGCCCACCCGTACACCCGGGCCCTGCTGGACGCCGTCCTGCGGCTGCCCGGCACGGACGGTGCGGACGGTGCGGGCAGCACGGACGGGACGCACGGCGCTGGTGGTACGCGCGGCGCGGACCTCACCGGCCGCGACGGCCCGCAGCAGGACACCGAACACGTCGCCGGGCAGGACGGCGAGCACGTCACGAAGTGGGAGACATGACTGACACGACGACGGACGCCGTCCCCGAGGCCGCCGAGGTGTGGCTGCGGCGGGCCGAGGAGGTCGGGGCGCGGCTGGCGCCCGGCGCCGCCCGGCGCGACCGCGAGGGCACCCCGCCGGTGCGGGAGATCCGGCTGCTGAAGGAGACCGGCCTGGTGACCCTGCTGGGGCCGGTCGAGTACGGCGGGGCGGGGCAGAGCTGGTCCACCGCGTTCCGGGTGGTGCGCACCGTCGCGGCGGCCGACGCCTCGCTCGGCGAACTGCTGGCCCACCACTACGTGTGGGTGTCGATCGCCGAGTTCATCGGCACCGACGAGAAGATCCAGCACATCGGCGAGGTGTCGGCCCGGGCCCGGTGGTTCTTCAGCGGGTCCTCGAAGCCCCGCTCAGCACCCCTGGTGATCCGGGACACGGGCCGCGAGATGCTGTTCCACGGGCGGCTGGAGCGCGCCCTGGGCCACCCGGTGTCGGACATCACCATCCTGGAGGGCTTCCTGGAGGACGGCGACACCCCGATCAGCGCCCTCGCGATGAGCGACCACGTGGGGCTGTCCTTCGAGCCCGGTGCCGAGGAGTTCGGGCTGCGGTCGCTGGCTGCCGGGACCGTGGTCGCCGACGGCGCGAACATTCCGTGGACCGGGGCGCTCGGCCACGTCGACAAGGCCTTCGTGCCCCGGGTCTACAACACCTTCCTCACCCCGGCCTTCCAGCTCGCCCAGGCCAACGCGCTGATCGGCGCGGCCCGGGGCGCGCTGGACGCCGCCGCCCGGCACGCCCGCGAGCAGTGGTCGGAGGCGCCGCTGACCGAGGCCGCCGCCGCGGACGCGGCCCGGCACTACGGCGCCCTGGCCTCCGCGCTGTGGGCGGTGGAGGCGTTCGCCGACACCGTCGGCGCCGAGGCGGACGCCCTGCACGCCCGGCGCCGCACGGTGACCGAGGAGGAGCGCGGCCGGCACGCCGTCCGGGTCGCGGCGCTGGCCGCGCAGGCCGGCGCGGCCGCCGACGCGGTCACCGCCGGCGCGCTCGGGGCGGGCGGCCCCGGCGGCGCCGAGGCCGCGGCCGGGCTGGACCGCTACTGGCGGGACACCAGGGCGCGGCGGGTGCACGAGGACGACCCCGGGCGCGCCCGGATCGTGGGCCGCCACCTCCTGCACGGCGAAGTCCCCCGCCCCACCTGGTACGCGTGACACCCCGAGTAAGGAGCACCCCCGCATGACCGGCAGTTCCCCGACCGTCCCGCTGTCCGTCCTCGACATATCGTCCATCGACTCCGCCGGCCGCCCCGCCGACACCCTGGCCGGCACCCGCCGACTGGTGGCGGCCGCCGACGAGCTGGGCTACACCCGGTTCTGGGTGGCCGAGCACCACAACTCGCGCGGGATCGCCGGCTCCGTCCCGGCCGTCCTGCTGGCCGCGCTCGGCGAGCGGACCAGCCGGATCCGGATCGGCGCGGGCGGAGTGATCCTGCCCAACCACCCGCCGTACGCCGTCGCGGAGTCCTTCCGGACGCTGGCCGCGCTGTTCCCCGGCCGGGTGGACCTGGGCATCGGGCGCTCGGGCGCGGACCCGGTGCTCTCCCACGCGCTGCGCCGGGCGCCCGACGAGGACTTCCCGGCGGCGCTGGAGGAACTGCTCGCCTTCGTCGACGGCGGCTTCCCGGACGGGCACGTGTACCGGCGGCTGGAGGCCCTTCCGGAGCCGCCGCTGCCGCCGCGGCCGTGGCTGCTGGGCGCCAGTGTGCGCAGCGCCGTGGACGCGGGCCGGCGCGGGCTGCCGTACGCGTTCGCCCACCACTTCTTCAACTCGCGCGGCACCGAGGAGGCGCTGCGGGCGTACCGGGAGAGCTTCCGGCCCTCGGCCCGGGCGGAGCGGCCGCACACGATCGTCACCGCCTACACGGTGTGCGGGGAGACCTCGGAGCAGGCCCGCCGACTGGCGGCGCCGGCGCTGTTCCCGGTGCTGCGGTTGAACGGCGCCTCGCCGATCGCGCCGCTGCCCACCGTCGAGGAGGCGGCGGCGTACCCGTGGACCGAGGCCGAGCGGGCCGCCGCCGACGCGCTGCTCAGCACCCAGGCGGTCGGTGACGCCGAGGAGGTCCGCCGGGCGCTGGCGGACCTGCTGGAGCGCACCGGCGCGGACGAGCTGATGGTGACCAACAACGTCACCGACGTCGGGGAGAAGATCCGCTCGCTGGAACGCGTGCGGGAACTCGCCCCGGCGCTGCCCGTCCCCGCCGGGGTCAGCCCGTAACGGCCGGGTGGCGGCGACGGGCGCGGGTGCCGAGGCTGTCGCGGATGCGGCGGTGGTGGGTGACCAGCCAGACCCGCTCGGGCTCCCCGGGCGGGCAGCGGTCCAGGGCGTGGTCGAGGCAGCTGACCGCGAGCGCGTCGTCGCCCGCGGCGGCGGCCCGGGCGGACGCCCCGACCAGGGCCTCCCAGGCACGGCGCTCCATCGTCTCCACCGGGGTGCCGTCCGCCTCGGCGAGCGCGACGGCGCGGTCGTAGTGGAAGGCCAGCAGCCCGGGGCGGGGCACGTCCAGCAGGGCGGCCCAGTCGGCCGCCCGCAGGTGGCGTTCGACCAGGACGCGGCCGGGCAGCTGGGCGAGCGCGACATCGCGGCTGACGGCGTACCGGAAGGCGTACTCGACGTCTCCGGGGACGCTGCTGCGCCGCACCCGGCGCAGCAGTTCGCGCGACTCCAGGAGCTCCAGGCTGCGGCCGACCTCCTCGGGGTCGCGCCGGCTGACGGCGGCGACCGCGCCGCGCCACAGCGTGCCGCCGACGACCGCGGCGTCGCGCAGCACCGAGCGGGAGGTGCGGTCGAGGCCGTCGAGCTGGGCGGCGGCGACGGCGAGGACGGCCGGCGGGTGGGCCGCGGCCGGGTCCGCGCCGACGTCCGCCGCCCGCGCGTAGGCCTGGGCGAACAGCGGGTTGCCGTCGGCGAGGGCCGCGCGGCGGTCGTCGGCGGGCGTCGGGTGGCGGCGGCCGGAGGCGGCGCCGATCACGGTGGCGGTGGCCGCGGTCGACAGCGGCGCCACGTGCAGCAGGACCGAGCGGCGCTTGGCGCACCCCCAGGAGGGCCTGGTGTGGAGCAGTTCGGAGCGGGCGCCGGCGATCAGCAGCAGGGCGACCGGACCGAGCCGGACGGTGAGGTCCTCGACGAAGGAGCGGACGAAGTCGGCGGCGCGGTGGAGGTCGTCCAGGACGACCACCAGCGGGCGGTCGGCGGCCGCCTCCTCCAGGAACTGCCGCAGCGCGCCGAGGACCTCCTCCCGTGGGACGGCGCCGCCGTTCTGGGCGGAGGCAGCCGGGGCGGGCAGGCCGAGGCAGGCGGCGAGCGCGGTGACGATCGGTCCGGTGGCGGCGTGCGGGAAGAGCCCGCGCACGACGCCGGTCAGCGCGGGCAGGACGACGGCCGCCGGCGCGCCGGCGCGGATGCCCGTGTAGGCGCGGACCACGCCGGCCAGTGGCTCGTAGGGGGTGTGGGCGTCGAAGGCGGGGGTGCCCGCGTGGAGCACCCGGGGTGCCGGCGGCCCGGCGCCGTCGCGCAGCGCGGCGGCGAACTCCCCGATCAGCCGGGTCTTGCCGATGCCGGGCTCGCCGAGCACCGTGACCAGGTGCGGCAGTTGGCGTCGGACGGTGTCCTGGTAGGCGCCGCGCAGCAGGTTCAGTTCATGGGTGCGCTCCAGGAACGGCGGTTCGGCGGGGCGCCCGGACGGCCCGCCGCCGTCGGGGCGGGAGGGCCCGGGGCGGTGGACGCCGGGGACGCCGGGGACCGGGGCGAAGCCCAGGCCGGCGCCGCCTGCCTCGACGGTGGCGTCGGCGGCCCACAGCTCCCCGCGGGGGACCTGGAGCAGCAGGTGGTGGCAGGCGTCCAGGACCTGGCCGGTGACCTCCACGGGCTCGGGCCCGCTGTCGTCGTAGGTGACCACCACCTCGCCGGTGCCGACCACGAGGTGGGCGACCGGCCGGGCGGCGGTGGCCGCGGTGCCGGGCGCCGGTCCGGGCACGGCGGCCCCGGGGGCGGCCGGTCCGGGCCCCTCGAAGCGGCGGCGCAGGGCGAGGGCGGCGTGCAGGGCCCGCTCGGCGTCGTCCTCGTGGGCCCGGGGAACGCCGAAGACGACCAGCCACACCGAGCCGAAGGCGCGGCGCACGTGTCCGCCGAAGGGCGCCATCTCGCGCCGGATGTCGGCGGTCAGCTCCTTGACGGCGTGGTCGACGTGCTCGGGGGCGGGGGCGCCGCCGTCGGCCGTCCACCGGGCGCGGACCATGACGACGCTGGCCGGGCGCCGCTCGACCCGTTCCCAGGACGCGCGGACGGCGTGCTCGTCGGCCGGGGCGTCGGTGGTCCCGGCGCGGCCGGCGCCGCGGTCTTCGGTGCGGTCGTCGGTGCGGTCGTCGGTGCGAACGGGCAGGGCGGGCGACGGCGCGGCGGGTGCCGGCCGGGGGCGGGGCGGCTGCGGGGCAGCGGCCGGGGTCCGGGGTCCGGCCGGGGGCGGGAAGTCCGCCCCGCCGCCCGGGGCGGCGGTGAGCCGCAGCGCCAGGGCCGGGTCGTGGCTCAGGATCGCGCGCTGGAGGCGTCGCAGGTCGCGGCCGGGCTCCAGGCCGAAGCGGTCGGCGAGCAGGTCCCGGGTGCGCCGGTAGCGGTCCAGCGCCTCGGGCTGGCGCCCGCAGTTGTAGAGGACGACCATCAGCTGGGCGACCAGGCGTTCCCGGGTCGGCTCGGCCTCCAGCAGGGACTCCAGCTCGCCGATCAGCTCGCGGTCCCGCCCCATCGCCAACTCGGCTTGGACGCAGTCCTCGTGGACGGCGAGCCGGGTTCCCTGGAGAGCGGCCAGTTCGGGCCAGGTGAGCCCGGCGTCGCTCACGTCGGCGAGCACCGGGCCGCGCCACAGGCCGAGGGCGCGGCGCAGCAGTTCCGAGGCCTGCGTCCAGTCGCCGGCCGCCAGTCGGGCCCGGCCCATTGTGACAAGCTCATGAAATTCCGTGAGATCGAGCTGTTCCGGCTCGATTCTGAGCACGTATCCGGGCACAGTGGTATTCAGTGCGGCCTTCCCGTCCACCGGCTCCCCGACCGCCTGGAATGCGCGGCGCAGCCCGGCCACCGAGTTCTGCACCATTTTCCGGGCCGTGGACGGACGATCATCGCCCCAGAGGGCGGCAATTATCTCGTTGATGCTCACCACGCTATTCGCGCGGAGCAGGAGAACACCGAGCAGGGCCCTCTGTTGCAGGCCGCGAATGGGCACGTCAGTGCCGTCGGAGAGCACCTCAAGCGGCCCCAGAACATTGAATCGCACCCCTGCCCCCTTCGATTCCCGGCGATTCCGGACGATGCCATTCCGAATGTTCCCGATGGTACATCAGGTCGACCCGGACCTTCCATTGACTGCACGTCAATTCTGATCCGCGATACCACCGGAAACCCCCCGCAGTGATCTCCGCGGCAATTCGCCGCCCCCGCCCGGCGACCCGGCGGCAGTGGCCCGCCCGTGGGCGGTCAGTTCCCGGGCAATGGGCGGGGTTTCCCCATGATGGGTCCGACCGGGAGCGGGCGGCCGTCGCCACCGCCCCGGAGGAGCCGCCGGGGACCGGCGGCCGGACGCCTACAAGAGACGAGGTCGGGGGTACCCGGTGCCTTTCCTGCTGGAACGTGATGCGCACATCGACAGACTCGACCACCTGCTCGCCGAGTGTCTCGGCCGCGCGGGCCGGGTGGCACTGGTCGACGGCCCCCTCGGCAGCGGCAAGAGCGAGCTGCTGCGGGTGTTCGCCGCCCGGGCCGCCGAGCGCGGAGTCCTGGTCGTGGGCGCGGGCTGTTCCGCCCAGGAGCGGGACCTGCCCTTCGGCATCGCCGACCGGATCGCCCGCTCCCCCGGCTGGCCCGCCGGGCACGCCGAGCGGCTGGCCGCGCTGGCCGACCCGGCCGTCCTCGCCGGACCGGCCGGGAGTGCCGGCGGCACCGCCGTCGCCGGCACCGCCCTCGCCGGCACCGGCGACCCGGCAGGCGCGCCGTCGCCCGCACTGCTCCGCGCCTGCCGCGACCTGACCACCGCCCTGCTCGCGGCCGCCGCCGACACCCCGGTGCTGCTCTGCGTCGAGGACATCGGCCACGCCGACGAGGCGTCCCTGCACTTCCTGCGCCACCTCGTCCGCCACCTGCCGCAGAGCCGGGTGCTGCTGCTCCTCACCGACGGCGGCACCCCGTGGCCCGCGCGGCGGCGGCTGCACGCCGAACTGCTGCGCCACCCGCACGCGCACCGCCTCGCGCTGGCCCCGCTGTCCCGGGCCGGCGCCCTGCGCCTGGTCACCGAGGGCCTGGGCGAGGAGGACGCCCGTCACCGCGGCCCCGGCCTGGTGGACGTGGCCGGCGGCAACCCGTTGCTGCTGCACGCCCTCGTCGAGGAGCACCTCGACCGCGCCGACGAGCCCGAACCGCGCTACGGCCCGGCCCTGCTGAGCTGCCTCCACCGGGCCGGCCCCGGCGTGCTGCGGGTCGTCCAGGCCCAGGCCGTGCTCGGCGAGGAGGCCCCGGCCGAGGACGTGGCCAGGCTGCTCGGCGAGCGGGAGAGCGCCGACGCGGTCGCCCGGATCCGCGCCACGCTCACCGCCGCCGGACTGCTGGACGGCGAGGGACGGCTGCGCACCGCGGCCGCCCGCGCCGCCGTCCTGGAGGATCTCGCCCCGCACGAGCGCACCGAACTGCGGCTGCGGGCCGCCCAGCTGGCCCACGAGACGGGCAGCCCCGCCGCCGAGGTGGCCCGGCACCTGGTCGAGGCCGGGCGGGCGCCCGCACCGTGGGCGGTCGCCGCGCTGACCGAGGCGGCCGGGCACGCCCTGCTCGACCACCGCCACCGCACCGCCGTCGCCTGCCTGCGGCTGGCCCACAGGGAGGCCGTCGAGGAGAACGACCGGGCGGTGCTCCGGCACCGGCTGGCGCAGGCCGAGTGGCAGCTCAACCCCTCGGAGGCGGCCCGGCACCTGGTGCCGCTCACCGCCGCGGTCCGGGCCGGGCACCTCGGGCTCGCCGAGGCGCTCGTCCTCGTCCGGTACCTGCTGTGGCACGGCCGCGGCGAGGAGGCGCTGGCCGTCCTGGACCTGCTGCGCGCCCGGAACGGACCGGCCGGACCGGCCTCCCCCGCCGAGACGGGCGCGCTGCGCGACATCGAGACCTGGCTCGCCTACACCCACCCGGGCCTGGCCCGGGGCCGCCGCGTCCCGGCGCTGCCCGCCGACCTGCGGCACACGGTCGCCCCGGACGTCGATCCGCAGCTGCGGGCCGCCGCCGCGCTCGCCGGGGCGCTCACCCGGGGACGGGCCGCGGAAGCCCTCGACCACGCCCAGCAGGTGCTGCACGACGCCCACCTGCACGGCCGCACCGCATGGGCCGAGGAGGCCGCGCTGCTCGCACTGCGGGTGCTGCTGCAAGCCGGGCGCGCCGACACCGCGGCGCTCTGGAGCCAACGGCTGCTCGGCACCGCCGCGCGCCGCGAAGCCCCGACCGCGACGGCCCTGTACTCGGCGGCGCACGCCGAGGCGGCCCTGCGGCTCGGCGACCCGACCACGGCGGCCGAGCACAGCCGGGCCGCGCTGACCCACCTCAGCCCCACCGCCTGGGGCATCGCGGTGGGGCTGCCGCTGGGCACGCTGGTCGTCGCCGAGAGCCGCACGGGCGAGCACCGCTCGGCGGCCAAGCACCTCACCCACGCCGTCGGCGAGGCGATGTTCCAGAGCCTGTACGGGCTGCACTACCTGTTCGCCCGCGGCGAGCACTACCTGGCGACCCGGCACGGCCACGCGGCACTCGCCGACTTCCTGTCCTGCGGCGAACTGCTGCGCACCTGGGGCCTGGACGGCGCGGGGGTGGTGCCCTGGCGCACCCAGGCCGCCGACGCCTGGCTGCGGCTGGACAACCGGGACCGCGCCTGGCGGCTGATCCACGAACAGCTCAGCCGGGCCGACGCCGACCTGCCGCACAACCGCGGCCCGGCCCTGCGGCTGCTCGCCGCAGCCGGGCCGGCCGGGCGGCGCGGCCCCCTGCTCACCGAGGCCGTCGACCTCACCGAGGCCTCCGGCGACCGCTACGAGCAGGTGCGGGTGCTCACCGACCTGAGCCGGGTGCACCAGGGCGCCGGCAACAGGCGCCGGGCCCGGCTGCTGCTGCGCCAGGCCCTGCACGTGGCGGGCATGTGCGGCCTGAAGCCGCTCACCCGGGAGCTGCTGTCGGTCTCGGCCGACCTCGGCGAGAGCGGCCCGGCCGCCGACGAGGCACCGGAGCCGGGCGGGGCCGGCACGCTCACCGAGTCCGAGCGGCGGGTCGCCTCGCTCGCCGTGCTCGGTTACACCAACCGCGAGATCGCCGGACGCCTGTACGTGACGGCGAGCACCGTGGAACAGCACCTCACCCGGGTCTACCGCAAGCTCGGGGTACGCCGACGCAAGGACCTGCCGGCCGATCTGCGGGCCAACCTGAGGAAGACGGGATGACGACTCCGATGACCACGCCGACCGCCACGACCCCGACGGTGCACGACGGCACCGGGCCCGGTCTCGCCCGGGCCCTGGCGGGCCTGACCGCCGACCAGCAGCCGCAGTGGCCCGATCAGGAACGGGTGCGCGAGGTGCGCACCGCGCTCGGCGCCCTGGCGCCCCTGGTGGAGCCCGCCGCCGTGGACCGGCTCCGGGAGCGCCTGGCCGAGGCCGCGCTCGGCCGGGCCCTGGTCGTCCAGGGCGGGGACTGCGCCGAGACCTTCGCCGGCAACACCCCCGAGCACGTGCGCGCCAACCTGCACGCCCTGCTGCACTGCGCGACCCTGTTCGAGGTCGCGTCCGGCCTGCCGGTGGTGCCGGTCGGACGCGTCGCCGGGCAGTACGCCAAGCCCCGCTCCAGCCCGACGGGCCCGGACGGGCTGCCCTCCTACCGGGGCGACATCGTCAACGGCCTCGCGGCGACGGCCGAGGCCCGCACGCCGGACCCGCGGCGGATGCTCACCGCGTACGACGGCGCCGGCGCCGCGCTCGGCGTGCTGGACTCGGTGGCCGACGCGACCCGCAGCGAACTGTTCGCCGGCCACGAGGCCCTGCTGCTCGACTACGAGCTGCCGCTGGTGCGCGACGGGTACGCGCTGTCCGGCCACTTCCTGTGGATCGGCGAGCGGACCCGCCGGCTCGACGGCGCGCACGTCGCCCTGGCCCGCCGGATCGCCAACCCGCTGGGCCTCAAGCTGGGCCCGTCCACCACCCCGGACCAGGCCGTCGCCTACGCCGAGGCACTGGACCCGGACCGCGTCCCCGGCCGGCTGACGCTGATCAGCCGGATGGGCGCGGACCGGGTGTCCGACGTGCTGCCGCCGCTGGTGGAGGCGGTGGCGGACGCGGGGCACCCGGTGGTCTGGCTCTGCGACCCGATGCACGGCAACACCGAGACGGCGGCCGGCGGGCTGAAGACCCGCCGCTTCGACCGGATCGCCGCCGAGGTGAGCGGCTACTTCGCCGTGCACCGGGCGCTCGGCAGCCACCCCGGCGGCCTGCACCTGGAACTGACCGGCGACGACGTGACCGAGTGCCTCGGCGGTCGCGAGGACCTGCGCGAGGAGCAGCTCCCCGAGCGCTACCTGACCGGCTGCGACCCGCGGCTGAACGGGCGCCAGACGCTCGACCTGGCGCGCTTCGTGGCCGAGATCCTGCTTGAGCACTCCGCCCGGCGGGCGCCCGTGGCGGTGTGAGGACCGCCCCCGGACCGACGGCCCGCTCCTCCACGCGGAGGGGGAGCGGGCCGTCAACGTGTGTGCGGGAGGGGCCGGCGGGCGAATCCCCGCGGCTTCTTCCGGCGGGCGGCGGTCGGGCCGTCAGGCGGCCAGGTCGGTGCGGAGAGCTTCGAGGAGCGCGGCCAGCTCCGTCCGGTCCCCCGCCGCGCCGTAGACGTAGAAGTCGGGCCGGACCAGCACCGCGACCGCCCCGCTCCCGGCCAGGTACGGCAGGTACACCCCGTCGGTGTCACCCACCGCGCCCGCCGGGGGCTCCTCGGTGGAGGCCGCGACCACCCGCACCGCGTGGCCGCCGAGGCCGGCCAGCCAGGCGCGGTCCCCGGCGGTGAGCAGGCTCTCCGGCGGCTCGGTGGTGAGCAGCACGAAGCCGCGTCCCACCACGTCGTCGAACAGCCCGACGGCCCCGCCCGCCGCCGTCACGCGCCCCTGGACGACCAGGTCGCCGGCCGGCCCGCCGCCGTGCCGCAGGCCCGCCGTGAGCGGCTGGACCGGGGTGCGCGGCCGGGCTGCGCCGACCGCCGCGCCGCGCCGGGCGCGCTCCTGGGCGGCCAGCATGACGGTGTCGCGGTCGCGGGCCGCGGCCGGGTCGGTCTGGCAGATGACCCGGCCCAGGTCCATCGACATGGTGAGCGCGTGCCGCACGTGCTCGCGCCGCTCGGCCGTGTAGCTGTCGAGCAGCCCTTCGGCGGCCCGGCCGGTGAGCACCAGGTCCAGCTTCCAGGCGAGGTTGGCGGCGTCCCGGAAGCCCGAGCACATGCCCTGCCCCGCGAACGGCGGCATCAGGTGGGCGGCGTCCCCGGCGATCAGCACCCGGCCGCGCCGCCACTGGTCCGCGTAGCGCGCCTGGAAGGTGTAGACGGCGTGCCGCAGCAGGGTGGCGTTGCCGGGGTCGATGTCGAACAGCGAGAGCAGCTTCCAGACGTTGGCCTCGCCGCCGAACTCCTCGGGCGACTCGTGGTCGAGCCGCATGAACTCCCAGCGCCGGTGGCCCGGCCCGGCGGAGACGGCGGTGCGCGGCCGGGCCGGGTCGCAGACCTGGAGGTTGTTGGGGACGAACTCCCGGCCGTCGTGCGGGACGACGTCGCAGGTCAGCCAGTCGTTGAAGAACGCGAAGTCGGTGGCGGTCAGCCCGGCCTCCTCGCGCACCACGCTGTTGGCGCCGTCGCAGCCGATCACCCAGCGGGCGGTGAGGGTGCCGCCCTCGGAGCCCTCGACCGTGAGGGCGACGGAGTCGCCGCGGTCGGCGAGCGCCGTCACCCGGTGGCCGCGCAGGACGCGCAGCGCGGGGTACCACTCGCCGTGGGCGGCCAGCGCGGCCTCCAGGCCCGGCTGGTAGACGGCGCTGGAGTCGGGCCAGCCGGAGCGGCCGGTGTCCTCGACGTCCACCCGGAAGAGGGTCTGCCCGTCGGCGTTGTGCCAGACGTAGTCCCGGGAGGACTCGACGTGCTCGTGCAGGGCCGCCCCGACGCCGGTGGCGGCGAGGATGCGGGCGGACTCGCCGTCGAAGGAGACCGCCCGCGGCATCGGGTAGGGCCGGGGGAAGCGCTCCAGGACGGTGACCCGGTGGCCGCGGGCGGCCAGCAGCAGGGCGGCGGTCTGGCCGACCGGCCCGTAGCCGACGATCGCGACGTCGGTGTCGGTCGTGGTCACGGGCGCGGTGCCGGCGGGGACGGGGGCGCTCATGCGGTGGCCGCGTCCTTCCGCAGGATCTCGGCGAGCACCCGGGCGTGCTCCTCCGGGTCGGCGAGGCCGCGCAGCCGCTCGGTGCCGTCCTCCACGACGACCAGGCGGGTGCCGATCAGGATCCGCTGGCCGCCCTCGAAGGCCCGGCCGCGCACCACGATGCCGGAGCCGGCCAGCGCCCGGGCGAACCGGTCCAGCTCCGGCGAGGGAACCAGCCAGTCCGCGAACGCGCGCGGCCGCGGGTGGAAGCGGTAGACGGCGCGCCAGTCGCCGACCCGGCCCCGGCGCTGCACCACGTGGTGGCCGGTGTCCGCGCGCACGACGCGGAAGTCGGTGCCGAACTGCGGCTGCACCTCGTCGGGCACCACCCGCAGCGGCTCCAGGTAGGACGGGCCGACGAAGCCGACGTCGACCAGCCAGAGGTCGCCGTCCAGCCGCACGAAGCCGAGGACGTGCTCCAGGTCCGGCCCGAAGGTGTCGTCCACCTGGCGGATCCCGGCCGAGAACAGCCCGGTCTCGTAGCCGAGTTCGCGCAGCAGCGCGAGGAAGAGCCCGTTCAGTTCGTAGCAGACGCCGCCCCGGCCGCCGAGCACGACGGCGTCGAACACGGCGTCGACGTCGATGTCGACGCCCGCCCACAGGGCCTCGCCGCGCGCGGTGTTGAGCGAGGAGTCGTAGGGGATCGCGATGAGGTGGCGCCGGTGCAGCTCGCGCAGGGTGTCGGCGGTGGGGTCGAGCGGGCCGTCGTAGTCGAGGGCCTTGAGGTAGGCGGTGGTGTCGAACACGGCGGTCACTTCCCTTCGGTCTGCTGCTCGTCGGACACGCGCTCCGCGGACACGCCCCCGCCGGACACGCCCCCGCCCAGCACGCTCTCGTCGAGCAGGGCGACGAGGTGGCGGGCGAGGCGCTCCGGGGTGGGCTGGTCGAAGGCGAGCAGGGCGGGCAGCTCCAGCCCGGTGACGTTCTGCAGGCGGTTGCGGAGCTCGACGGCGGTCAGCGAGACGAAGCCGATGTCGAAGAAGACGGCGTCCGGCCCGACCTCCCCGGTGCCCTCGTGCCCGAGGACGGCCGCCACCTCCGCGCGGACCACGTCGACCAGCACGGTTTCGCGCTCCTGCGGGCCGGCCTCCGCCAGCCGGCGGGCGAGGGCCGCGCCGGGCGCCTCCTCGGTGGTGGTGTCGGGTTCGGTCTCGGTGGCCATCGGGGAGTCTCCTGCGGGGGTGGTGGTTGCGGGCACCGACTCAAGCCAGTAGTGCCGGTGCTGGAAGGGATAGGTCGGGAGTTCGGAGGCGGGAAGGGCCTCGGCGCCCGCGTAGGAGGCCGACCAGTCGACCTCCACGCCGCGGACGTGCAGGGCGGCGGCCGAGAGCAGGACGCGGTCCCAGCCGCCCTCGTCGCGCCGCAGGGTGCCGGTGACGACCGCGTCGCGCACGGAGGCCGCCTCCAGGGCCTCGACGATGCCGTGGGCGAGCACGGGGTGGGCGCTGACCTCGACGAAGGCCCGGTACTCCGCGGCGGCGAGGGTGTCGACGGCCTCCGCGAAGCGGACGGTCTGCCGCAGGTTGCGGTACCAGTAGCCGGCGTCCAGTTCCGGGCCCTCCAGCCAGCGGTTCTCGACGGTGGACAGGAACGGGACGGTCGCCGGCCGGGGCTTCACGGAGCCGAGCAGCTCGGCGAGTTCGGCCTCGATGGACTCCACGTGCGAGGTATGCGACGCGTAGTCCACCGGGATCCGGCGGACCCGAACGCCCTGCTCCTCGTAGGCCGTCACCAGGCTGTCCAGCCCGGCCGGGTCACCGGCCACGACCACCGAGGACGGACCGTTGACGGCCGCGATCCCGACCCCGTCCGGCAGCGCGGTCGCCACCCGTTCCCGGGGAAGGCCGACCGAGACCATGCCGCCGCGTCCGGCCAGGCCGCGGGCGATGGCCTGCGAGCGTAGCGCCACCACGGCGGCGGCGTCGTCCAGCGAGAGGACGCCCGCGACGTGCGCCGCCGCGATCTCCCCCTGGGAATGGCCGACGACCGCGTCCGGAACCACACCCAGCGACGCCCAGAGGCGCGCCAGCGCGACGTTCACCGCGAACGACACCGGCTGTACCACGTCCACCCGCTCCAGCGAGGCCGCACCCGGAGCCTGGTTCACCACGTCCAGCAACGACCAGTCGACATAGGGCTTCAACGCCCTGTCGACCTCGTCGAGCACCTCCGCGAACACCACCGACTCGGCGAGCAGCCGCCGCCCCATCCCCACCCACTGCGACCCCTGCCCCGGGAACACGAAGACGGTCCGACCGGCGACGTCCGCCGTGCCGCTGACCAGGGCGGGCGAGGCGGCGTCGCCCGCGAGCGCGGCCAGGCCGGTGCGGTGACCGTCGAGCGCGCCGGCCACCACGACGGCGCGGTGCGCCAGCAGCGTCCGGGCTTCGGCCAGGGTACGGGCGGCGCCGGCCGGCTCCGGGCCCTGCGCGTCGGCGTAGTCGAGCAGCCGCTCCGCCTGGGCGCGCAGGGCGCCGGTCGAGGCGGCGGACAGCAGCCAGGGGACGGCGACGGCCTCGGGGGCGGTCGGCTCGGCGGCGGGTGTCCGCGCCTCCGCCGCGGGCGCCTCCTCCAGGACGACGTGGGCGTTGGTGCCGCTCACCCCGAAGGCCGACACGGCGGCCCGGCGCGGGCGGTCGGCCGCCGGCCACGGGCGGGCCTCGGTCAGCAGCCGCACCTCCCCCACCGACCAGTCGACCTGGGAGGTCGGCGCGTCCACATGGAGGGTGCGCGGCAGTACGCCGTGCCGCAGCGCCTGGACCATCTTGATCACCCCGGCGACCCCGGCCGCCGCCTGGGTGTGCCCGATATTGGACTTCAACGACCCCAGCCAGAGCGGCTGTTCGGCCGGACGGCCCTGCCCGTAGGTGGCCAGCACCGCCTGCGCCTCGATCGGGTCGCCCAGCGGGGTGCCGGTGCCGTGGCCCTCGACGGCGTCGACGTCGGCGGCCGTCAGCCGGGCATTGGCGAGCGCGGCCCGGATCACCCGCTGCTGGGCGGGCCCGTTGGGCGCGGTGAGGCCGTTGGACGCGCCGTCCTGGTTGACGGCCGAACCCCGGACCACGGCCAGCACCTCGTGCCCCAGGCGCCGGGCGTCCGAGAGCCGCTCCAGGACGAGGACCGCCACGCCCTCCGCCCAGCCCGTGCCGTCGGCGGCATCCGCGAAGGCCTTGCAGCGTCCGTCGGCCGCCAGACCCCGCTGCCGGGAGAACTCCACGAACGGCGAGGGCTGGGACATCACCGCGACACCGCCGGCCAGCGCCAGCGTCGACTCGCCGCTGCGCAGCGACTGGGCGGCCAGGTGGACGGCGACCAGGGAGGAGGAGCAGGCGGTGTCGACGGTGATCGCGGGCCCCTCCAATCCGAGCGTGTAGGCGACCCGGCCCGAGGCCACGGATCCGGAGGTGCCGGTGGCGAGGAAGCCTTCGAGCCCGGCGGGCACGCTTCGAAGACCGGTGGCGTAGTCGTGGTACATGACGCCGGAGAACACGCCGACGGCCGTGCCTCGCAGGCCCGCCGGGTCCAGGCCGGCCCGCTCCAGGGCCTCCCAGGAGGTCTCCAGCAGCAGCCGCTGCTGCGGGTCCATGGCGAGCGCCTCGCGCGGCGAGATCCCGAAGAAGGCGGCGTCGAAGTCGGCGGCGCCGTGCAGGAATCCGCCCTCGCGGACGTAGGAGCGGCCGGCCCGGTCCGGGTCGGGGTCGAAGAGGCCGTCGAGGTCCCAGCCGCGGTCCTCGGGGAACTCCGCCACGCCGTCGCGCCCGTCGGCGACCAGCTGCCACAGCTCGGCCGGGGAGGCGACGCCGCCCGGCAGCCGGCAGGCCATCCCGACGATGGCGATCGGCTCACCGGCCGCCGCCTCCAACGCGGCCTTCTCGGCGGCGAGTTGTTCGTTGTCCTGGAGCGCGGCCCGCAGTGCCTCGACCAGCCTCGCCGTCTGGTCGAAGGCGGCTGCGCCGTCGGTGGTGGTGGTCATGTCTGCCTTTCGGAAGGTGCGCCGGGCGCGGTCGGGGGACGGAGTCGGTCGGTCGGTCGTTCAGGCCGGGTCGGGCCGGGTCGGACGGTCAGCCCCGGCCGCGCAGGGCGCGGGCGACCAGGCCGTCGATGTCAAGGTCCGCGATGGCGGGCCCGTCCACCGGCGAGGGCCCGGCGTCAGGGGCGGCGCTTCCGGCGGCCGGCTCCGGCAGCAGCTCGGACCGCAGGTGGCGGGCGAGCGCGAGCGGGGTCGGGTGGTCGAAGACCAGGGTCGCCGGGAGCCGGACGCCCGTCGCCCGGGCCAGCCGGTTGCGCAGTTGCACCGCGCCGAGCGAGTCGAACCCGGTCTCCTTGAAGGCCTGGGCGGCGGCGACGGCGTTCTTCGAAGGATGCCCGAGGACGGCCGCGGCGGCCGAGCGCACCAGGTCGAGGAGTTCACGGTGCTGCTCGCGCTCCGGCAGCCCGGCCAGCCGGGCGGCGAAGCCCGCCGCGTCGTCGGCGGGCGCGCCGGTGGCGGCGGTGCGGCGGGGGGCGCGGACCAGGCCGCGCAGCAGGGGGTTCAGCTCGCCGACCGCCGCCTGCGCGCGCAGCGCGTCGCGGTCCAGCCGGGTCGGGACCAGCAGCGCCTCCGGGGAGCCCAGGGCGGCGTCGAACAGCGCCAGCGCCTCCTCGGTCGCCAGGGCCTTGAGTCCGCCGCGCGCCAGTCGGGCCCGGTCGGCCTCGCCCAGCTGCCCGGTCAGGCCGCTGGCCTGCGCCCACAGGCCCCAGGCCAGCGACACCGCCGGCAGACCGCGTTCACGGCGCCACCCGGCCAGCCCGTCCAGGAATCCGTTCGCCGCCCCGTACAGGCTCTGCCCGGCGCTGCCGAACACGCCCGCGCCGGAGGAGAAGAGGACGAACGCGGCCAGGCCGAGGTCCTTCGTCGCCTCGTGCAGGTGCCACGCCGCGTCCGCCTTCGGCGCGAACACCTCGCCCAGCCGCTCCGCGGACTGCGCCTCGAACACACCGTCGGCCAACGCCCCGGCGGTGTGCACCACCGCCGTCAACGGACGCTCCACCGGAACCCCACGCACCAGGCCGTCCACCACCGAGCGGTCCGACACATCGGCCGCCACAACCTCCACCGACGCACCCAGCGCCGTCAACTCCTCGACCAGCTCCGCCGCACCAGGGGCCTGCGGGCCCCGGCGGCTCACCAGCAACAGGTGCCGCACCCCGTGCGACTCCACCAGACGCCGGGCCACCAGACCACCCAGCGTCCCCGTACCACCCGTCACCAACACCGTCCCCACCGCATCCAGCACACCACCACCCTCAGCGGCGACAACGGCCCGGGCCAGACGCGGCACCGTTACGCCGCCGTCCCGCCAGAGCGCCTGGGGCTCCCCCGTTGCCAGCAGGCCTCCCACCACCGACGGTGCCACCGCCGCGGCGGGGAAGCCCGTCCCTTCGCCACCGAGGAGCACGACCCGGCCGGGCTGCTCCTGCTGGACCGAACGGACCAGCCCCCAGACCGCGTTGACCGCCGGATCCGCGTCCGGCAGCCCGGTCGCGACCACCAGCGGCTCCGCGCTCCGGGCGGGATCGGTGAGCCCCTGGTGCAGGAAGTCCGACACCCGGCCGAGCAGCGCCCGGGCGCCCTCGAGGCCCTCGGCCGTCCCCGTGGTCAGGTCCAGCACCGCCGGGGTGGCGGAAGCGGCGTCCGCGGGCAGGACGAGGGGCGTCCAGCCGACCTGGTAGAGGTGGTCGGTACCGGCCCCGCCGAGGCCTGCGAGTCGGTCGACCGGCACCTGCCGCAGCGCCAGGGAGCCGACCGAGGCCACCGGTCCGCCGGCCGGGTCGGTGAGGACGAGCGAGAACGCGTGCGGGCCGGTCTGCCGGGCGTGCACCCGCAGGGCGGTGGGACGCGTGGCGAAGAGTGCCACGTCGTTCCAGGCGAACGGCAGCAGGACGTGACCCGGCTCCGGCTCGGCGATGCCCAGGAAGTTGGTGGCCTGCAGAGCGGCGTCCAGCAGCACCGGGTGGATGCCGAAGTCCTCGGTGGGCCGGCCGGCGGGCAGGGACACCTCGGCGTGCACCTCGCCGTCGAGCCGCCAGACGGCCCGCAGTCCCTGGAACGCCGGTCCGTAGCCGAAGCCGCGGTCCGCCAGCCGCTCGTAGAAGCCGTCCAGGGCGACCGGCTCCGCGCCGACCGGTGGCCACGCTCCGGGGGCGGCGGTGTACGGCGCCTGGTCGCCGCCCAGGAAGCCGGTGGCGTGCCTGGTCCACACGCCGCCCTCGCCGTCCTCGGGCCGCGAGTACAGGGCGAACGGCCGTCGGCTGTCGGGGGCTTCGCCCTCCGGCGCGTCCACCCGCAGGTGCAGTTGCAGGGCGCCGCGCCCGGGGACGAGCAGCGGAGCCTCGATCACCAACTCCTCGACGGTGGGCGTGCCCGCTTCGTCGCCGGCCCGCGAGGCCAGCTCCAGGAGCGCGGCGCCCGGGGCGAGGACGGTGCCGGCGACGGCGTGGTCCGCGAGCCACGGGTGGTCCTTCGGGTCGAGCCGTCCGGTGAGGAGCGCCCCGCCCTCGGGCAGCTGCACCGCCGCGCCCAGCAGCGGGTGCCCGACGGGCGCCAGCCCGGCAGCGCCCACGTCGGCGGCGGGGCGGGTCTCCAGCCAGTAGCGCTGGTGCTGGAAGGGGTAGGTGGGCAGTTCGGAGGCGGGGAGGAGGGCGGCGTCCGGGAAGGCCGTGGACCAGTCGACGGGCAGGCCGCGGACGTGGAGTTCGGCGGCGGCGAGCAGGACCCGGTCCCAGCCCCCGTCCTCCCGGCGCAGGGTCCCGGTGACCACGGTCGGCGCCTGGACGGCCTCCTCCAGGGCCTCCACGACGGCGTGCGCGAGGACGGGGTGGGCACTGACCTCGACGAACGCCCGGAAGCCCTCGCCCGCCAGGGTCTCGACGGCCTCCGCGAAGCGGACCGTCTGCCGCAGGTTGCGGTACCAGTACCCCGCGTCCAGCTCCGGACCCTCCAGCCAGCGGTTCTCGACGGTGGACAGGAACGGGACGGTCGCCGTCCGCGGCCTCACGGAGCCCAGCAGCTCGGCGAGTTCGGCCTCGATGGACTTCACATGCGAGGTGTGCGACGCGTAGTCCACCGGGATCCGGCGCACCCGAACGCCCTGCTCCTCGTACGCGGCCACCAGGGTGTCGAGCCCGGCCGGGTCACCGGCGACCACGACCGAGGACGGGCCGTTGACGGCGGCGACCTCGACCCCGTCCGGCAGAGCGTCACTCACCTCGGCGAGCGGCAACCCGACCGACACCATCCCGCCCCGGCCCGCCAGACCCCGCGCGATGGCCTTCGACCGCAGCGCCACCACGGCGGCGGCGTCGTCCAGCGCGAGGACGCCCGCGACATGCGCCGCCGCGATCTCCCCCTGCGAATGGCCGACCACCGCATCCGGAACGACACCCAGCGACGCCCACAGGCGCGCCAGCGCGACGTTCACCGCGAACGACACCGGCTGCACCACATCCACCCGCTCCAACGAGGCCGCACCCGGAACCTGGTTCACCACATCCAGCAACGACCAGTCGACAAAAGGCTCCAGAGCCTTCCCGACCTCACCCAGCGCCTCCGCGAACACCACCGACTCGACGAGAAGCCGACGCCCCATCCCCACCCACTGGGAACCCTGCCCCGGGAAGACGAACACCGACCGACCACTCACCTCCGCCGTGCCGGAGACGACACCCGCCGCCTCCTCCCCCCGTGCCACCGCGTCCAGCGCCGCCGCCGCGTCCGCGCGGTCGGCGGACACCACCACGGCGCGCTGCTCCAGCGCGGCCCGCGCGGTGACGAGGGTGCGGGCCGTACGGGCCAGACCGGTGTCCGGCTGCTGGGCCAGGACCCGGCCCCAGGCGCCGGCCTGGGCACGCAAGGCGTTCCCGGAGGCGGCCGACAGCACCAACGGCACCGCGGCACCGGTCGGTTCGGCGTCCGACTGCGGGGCGTCCCCGACCGGGGCCTGCTCCAGGATCACGTGGGCGTTGGTGCCGCTGACGCCGAACGAGGAGACGGCGGCCCGGCGCGGGCGGTCGACCTCCGGCCAGTCGCGGCGTTCGGTGAGGAGCGCGACCGCTCCCGAGTTCCAGTCGACCTTCGAGGTGGGCGTGTCGATGTGCAGGCTCTTCGGCAGCACGCCGTGGCGCAGCGCCTCCACCATCTTGATGACACCGGCCGCGCCCGCGGCGGCCTGGGTGTGGCCGATGTTGGACTTCAACGACCCCAGCCAGAGCGGCTGTTCGGCCGGACGGCCCTGCCCGTAGGTGGCCAGCACCGCCTGCGCCTCGATCGGGTCGCCCAGCGAGGTCCCCGTCCCGTGGCCCTCGACGGCGTCGACGTCCGCCGCCGTCAGCCGGGCATTGGCGAGCGCGGCCCGGATCACCCGCTCCTGCGAGGGACCGTTCGGGGCGGTCAGACCGTTGGACGCGCCGTCCTGGTTGACGGCCGAACCCCGGACGACCGCCAGCACCTCGTGCCCCAGGCGCCGGGCGTCCGACAGCCGCTCCAGGAGGAGGACGGCGACACCCTCGGCCAGGCCGGTCCCGTCGGCGGCGTCCGCGTACGCCTTGCAACGGCTGTCGCGCGCCAGGCCGCGTTGGGTGGCGAAGTCGACGAACACCTCCGGCGTGGCCATCACGGCGACCCCGCCGGCCAGGGCCAGCGTGCACTCGCCGTCGCGCAGCGCCTGCGCGGCCAGGTGGACGGCGACCAGGGAGGAGGAGCAGGCGGTGTCCACCGTCACCGACGGGCCTTCGAGACCGAGGGTGTAGGAGACCCGGCCGGAGGCGACCGAGCCCGAGTTGCCGATCCCGAAGTACCCCTCCAGGCCCTCCGGGAGGTTGAGCACGTGGTGGGCGTAGTCGTGGTACATCAGGCCCGCGTAGACACCGACCGGCTGCCCCTTGAGCGAGACCGGGTCGATGCCGGCCCGTTCCAGGGCCTCCCAGGAGGTCTCCAGCAGCAGCCGCTGCTGCGGGTCCGTCGCCAGCGCCTCGCGCGGGGAGATCCCGAAGAGCGCGGCGTCGAAGCCGCCCGGGTCGGCGAGGAAGCCGCCCTCCTCGGCGTAGGTCCTCCCGGCGGCGTCCGGGTCGGGGTCGTACAGGCCGTCCACGTCCCACCCCCGGTCGCGGGGGAACGGGGCCATGGCGTCGGTGCCGTCGTGGACCAGGTGCCACAGGTCGGCCGGGGAGGCGACGCCGCCGGGCAGCCGGCAGGCCATCCCGACGATGGCGATCGGCTCGGTGCGCCGGGCCTCGACGTCGCGCAGGCGGCGCTTGGTCTGCTGGAGGTCGGCCGTGACGCGCTTGAGGTAGTCGCGCAGCTTGTCGTCGTTCGACATGGGGTTCTTCCTCGTATCCGTCATCAGGAAAGGCCGAGTTCGTTGTCGATCAGGTCGAAGAGCTCGTCGTCCGAGGCGGCGCCCAGGTCGACGCCCTCGGCCTCGGGCTCCTCGCCCGACTCCGCCCAGCGGGCGGTGAGGGCCTCCAGACGGGCGGCCACCTGGGCGCGCAGTCCGTCGGGCGCCGCGGACCCGCCGACTGTCCCGGCCGTGGCCGCCAACGCCTGCTCCAGCCGGTCGAGTTCGAGCAGGACGGGCGGCACGGCCACCGAGGCCGCCAGGCCCAGTCGGTCTCGCAGGTACTCGGCGACGGCGGCCGGGGTCGGGTGGTCGAAGACCAGGGTCGCCGGGAGCCGGACGCCGGTGGCCTCGGTGAGGCTGCCGCGGATCCGCACCGAGGTCAGCGAGTCGAAACCGACGTCCTTGAACGCCTGGGCGGGCTTCACCGTCTCGTCGATGCTCTGGCCGAGCACCTGGGCCGCGCTGGCCCGGACCAGGTCCAGGAGCAGCCGGAGCTGTTCGGCCTCGCCCACCGCGGAGAGCCTGCGGAACAGGACCTCACGGCCGTCGTCGGCGGGCGCGCCGGTGGCGGCGGTGCGGCGGGGGGCGCGGACCAGGCCGCGCAGCAGGGGGTTCAGCTCGCCTCCCGCCGCCTGCCTGCGCAGCGCGTCGCGGTCCAGCCGGGTCGGGACCAGCAGCGCCTCCGGGGAACGCAGCGCGGCGTCGAACAGCGCCAGCGCCTCCTCCGTGGCCATCGCCGCCAGGCCGCCACGGGCCAGTAGGGCCAGGTCGGCCTCGCCCAGGTGCCCGGTCAGGCCGCTGGCCTGCGCCCACAGGCCCCAGGCCAGCGACACCGCCGGCAGACCGCGTTCACGGCGCCACCCGGCCAGCCCGTCCAGGAACCCGTTCGCCGACCCGTACAGGCTCTGCCCGGCGCTGCCGAACACGCCCGCGCCGGAGGAGAAGAGGACGAACGCGGCCAGGCCGAGGTCCTTCGTCGCCTCGTGCAGATGCCACGCCGCGTCCGCCTTCGGCGCGAACACCTCGCCCAGCCGCTCCGCGGACTGCGCCTCGAACACACCGTCGGCCAACGCCCCGGCGGTGTGCACCACCGCCGTCAACGGACGCTCCACCGGAACCCCACGCACCAGGCCGTCCACCACCGAGCGGTCCGACACATCGGCCGCCACAACCTCCACCGACGCACCCAGCGCCGTCAACTCCTCGACCAGCTCCGCCGCACCAGGGGCCTGCGGGCCCCGGCGGCTCACCAGCAAGAGGTGCCGCACCCCGTGCGACTCCACCAGACGCCGGGCCACCAGACCACCCAGCGTCCCGGTACCGCCCGTCACCAACACCGTCCCCACCGGGTCCAGCACACCACCACCCTCAGCGGCGACAACGGCCCGGGCCAGACGCGGCACCACCGCGGCCCCGTCACGCCAGACGACGTGGGGTTCGCCGGACGCGAGCGCGCCGGCCACCAGTGCGGCGGGCACCGCCGAACCGTCGGTCTCCACCAGGACGATCCGACCCGGGTGTTCGAGCTGCGCGGTGCGGACCAGGCCGCGGACGGCGGCGGCTGCCGGGTCCCCGGCGCCGTTCGCGGTCAGGACCGCGAGCGGACCGGCGGCGTCACCGGCCAGGTGCTCCTGGATCCCGCCGAGCGCGGCGCCGACGAGTGCGCGGGCCGCCTGTGGCGCCGGCAACCCCTCGGGGACGTGGGTCAGGTCGAGCACGTCGCCCTCGGACGGGCGGTCCGCCGCCCGCGGCAGGCCGACGGGCGCCCAGTCGACGCGGTACAGGTGCTCGGCGGCGGTGCCCTGGGCGGCGGACAGCCGCTCGGGCGCCACCGGCCGCAGGACCAGCGCCCCGACGGCACCGACGGGCCGGCCGACCGGGTCGGTCAGCGCGAAGGAGACGCTGTCCGGGCCCTCCCGGCGGGAGCGCACCCGCAACGCGGTGGCCCCGGCCGCGTACAGGGCCACGTCGTTCCAGGCGAACGGCAGCAGCACCTCCCCCGGTCCGGCCACCGGCGCCGCGCCCAGGTTGGCGGACTGCAGGGCGGCGTCCAGCAGGGCCGGGTGCAGTCCGAACCGCCCGGCGGATTCCGTCAGTTCCTCCGGGAGCGCGACCTCGGCGAACACCTCCTCGCCCGAACGCCAGGCGGCCCGCAGGCCCCGGAACGCGTCGCCGTACCCGTAGCCCGCCTCGGCGAGCCGCTCGTAGAAGCCGTCCAGGTCGACCGGCTCCGCACCGGCCGGCGGCCACGCCTCGTAGCCGAACTCCGGTGCGCTCTCGGCCGCCAGGAAGCCGGTGGCGTGCCTGGTCCACACGCCGCCCTCCGCGTCCTCGGGCCGCGAGTGCACGTGGACGGCCCGGCGGTCGTCGTCGGCGGTGGCCGGGTCGACCGTGACGCGGACCTGGAGACCGCCGCGCCCGGGCAGGATCCCCGGGGCTTCGACGACCAGTTCCTCCAGACGGCCGAGGCCGGTCTGCTCCCCTGCCCGCAGGGCGAGTTCGAGGAAGGCCGCGCCGGGCAGCAGTACCGTCCCCGAGACGGCGTGACCGGCCAGCCACGGGTGTGTCCGGGTCGAGAGCCGGCCGGTGAACACCGCTCCGCCGTCGGGCAGTTCGACCAGGGCGCCGAGCAGTGGATGCTCGGCCGCGGCGACGCCGAAGGCCGTCACGTCACCGGTGGAGGCCACGGGTTCGAGCCAGAAGCGCTGGTGCTGGAAGGCGTAGGTCGGCAGCTCGGAGGGGCGGACGGTGCCGGCTCCGGCGAAGGCCGGGGACCAGTCCACGGGCAGGCCGCGGACGTGGAGTTCGGCGGCGGCGAGCAGGACCCGGTCCCAGCCTCCGTCCTCCCGGCGCAGGGTCCCGGTGACCACGGTCGGCGCCTGGACGGCCTCCTCCAGGGCCTCCACGATGCCGTGGGCCAGTACGGGGTGGGCACTGACCTCGACGAACGCCCGGAAGCCCTCGCCCGCCAGGGTCTCGACGGCCTCCGCGAACCGCACGGTCCGCCGCAGGTTGCGGTACCAGTACCCCGCGTCCAGCTCCGGACCCTCCAGCCAGCGGTTCTCGACGGTGGACAGGAACGGGACGGTCGCCGTCCGGGGCCTCACGGAGCCCAGCAGCTCGGCGAGTTCGGCCTCGATCGACTCCACGTGCGAGGTGTGCGAGGCATAGTCGACGGCGATCCGACGCACCCGAACGCCCTGCTCCTCGTACGCGGCCACCAGGGTGTCCAGCCCGGCCGGGTCACCGGCGACCACGACCGAGGACGGGCCGTTGACGGCGGCGACCTCGACCCCGTCCGGCAGAGCGTCACTCACCTCGGCGAGCGGCAACCCGACCGACACCATCCCGCCCCGGCCCGCCAGACCCCGCGCGATGGCCTTCGACCGCAGCGCCACCACGGCGGCGGCGTCCTCCAACGAGAGGACGCCCGCGACATGCGCCGCCGCGATCTCCCCCTGCGAATGGCCGACCACCGCATCCGGAACCACACCCAGCGACGCCCACAGGCGCGCCAGCGCGACGTTCACCGCGAACGACACCGGCTGCACCACATCCACCCGCTCCAACGAGGCCGCACCCGGAACCTGGTTCACCACATCCAGCAACGACCAGTCGACAAAAGGCTCCAGAGCCTTCCCGACCTCACCCAGCGCCTCCGCGAACACCACCGACTCGACGAGCAGCCGACGCCCCATCCCCACCCACTGGGAACCCTGCCCCGGGAAGACGAACACCGACCGACCACTCACCTCCGCCCGACCGGACGCCAACCCGGCCGCGCCCTCTCCCCCCGCCAGAGCCCTCAGGGCAGCGACGAGGGCGGCCCGGTCGGCGCCGACGGCCACGGCACGCTCGGTGAACCGGGTGCGCCCGGTGGCGAGGGTGCGGGCGGTGGCGGCGAGGACCGGCGCCGACTGCCCCTCCGCGAAGGCCGCCAGCCGCACGGCCTGCTCACGCAGCGCCGCCTCCGAGGCGGCCGAGACCACCCAGGGAACCGCCGTCCCACCGGCCCCGGCGGTGGCGGGCGCGGTTTCCTCGACGGACTCCGGCTCCGCCTGCTCCAGGATCACGTGCGCGTTCGTCCCGCTGACACCGAACGCCGAGACGCCTGCCCGGCGCGGGCGGCCGGCCTCCGGCCAGGCCCGCTGCTCGGTGAGCAGGGCGATGCCGCCCGAGGACCAGTCGATGTGCGAGGAGGGCGCGTCGATGTGGAGGGTCTGCGGCAGCACGCCACGGCGCAGCGCCTCCACCATCTTGATCACGCCCGCCGCACCGGCGGCGGCCTGGGTGTGGCCGATGTTGGACTTCACCGACCCGAGCCAGAGCGGCTGTTCGGCCGGACGGTTCTTGCCGTAGGTGGCGAGCAGGGCGTGTGCCTCGATCGGGTCGCCGAGCGGGGTGCCGGTGCCGTGCGCCTCGACGGCGTCGACGTCGGCGGCCGTCAGACGGGCGTTGGCGAGCGCGGCCCGGATCACCCGCTCCTGCGAGGGACCGTTCGGGGCGGTCAGACCGTTGGACGCACCGTCCTGGTTGACGGCCGAACCCCGGACGACCGCCAGCACCTCGTGCCCCAGGCGCCGGGCGTCGGAGAGCCGTTCCAGCAGCAGCAGGCCCACTCCCTCGGACATCCCGAACCCGTCGGCGGCGTCGGCGAAGGCCTTGCTCCGGCCGTCGGCGGCGAGGCCGCGCTGCCGGGAGAAGCCGACCAGGCCTTCGAGCGTGGACATCACCGAGGCGCCGCCGGCCAGGGCCAGCGTGCACTCCCCGGCGCGGAGCGCCTGGGCCGCGAGGTGCAGGGCGACCAGGGAGGACGAGCAGGCGGTGTCGACGGTGATCGCGGGTCCCTCCAGGCCGAGGGCGTAGGAGAGCCGGCCGGAGAGCACGCTGCCCGCGTTGCCGGTGACCAGGTAGCCCTCGTCGGCGGCGCCGCCGGTGCCCTGGGTGCCGTAGTCCTGGCCGTGGGTGCCGATGAAGACGCCGGTCGGGGTGGCGCGCAGGGCGGTGGGGTCGAGTCCGGCGCGCTCCAGGGTCTCCCAGGCGACTTCGAGCAGAAGCCGCTGCTGCGGGTCCATCGCCAGGGCCTCGCGCGGGTTGATGCCGAAGAAGGCGGCGTCGAAGTCGGCGATGCCGGGCAGGAATCCGCCGCCGCGCACGTAGGTGCGGCCGGGGGCGTCGGGGTCGGGGTCGTAGCTGCCGTCGAGGTCCCAGCCCCGGTCGGTGGGCAGGCCGGTGACGGCGTCGCCGCCGCCGGCGACGAAGCGCCAGAGGTCCTCGCCGGAGTCCAGGCCGCCGGGGAAGCGGCAGCCGACGGCGACGATCGCGATCGGCTCGTCCTCGGCCCCGGCGGCCTGCGCGGCGGGGGTGGCGGGGGCGGCGGGGCCCGGTTCCTCGCCGACGAGTTCGGTCGCGAGGTGGGCGGCGAGGGCCTTGGGCGTCGGGTAGTTGAACACCAGGGTGGCGGGCAGACGCAGTCCGGTGGCGGTGCCGAGGGCGTTGCGGAGTTCGACGGCGGTGAGCGAATCGACGCCGAGTTCCTTGAACGCCTTGTCGACGTCCAGCGCCGCGGCCGAGCCGTGGCCGAGGACGGCGGCGGCGGTGTCGCGGACGAGGGCGGTCAGCAGCTCGTCGCGGTCGGCCGCGGAGAGTCCGGCGAGCCGCCGGGCGAGGGCGCCGGCGCCGTCCGCGGCGGTGCGGGCGGCGGCCCGTCGCAGCGCGCGGGGTGCGCGGGCGGCGGGTGCCAGCTCTCGCAGCAGCGGCGGGAGGTCCTCGGTCCGGACACCGGTGACGTCGAGCCTGATCGGCACCACGGCCGCGGGCTCGCCGGTGAGCGCGGCGTCCAGGAGGGCGAGGCCCTGGTCGGCGGCGAGGGGACGGGTGCCGACCCGGGCCATCCGGGCGAGGTCGGTGTCGCTCAGCCGGCCGCCCATGCCGGCGGCCTCGGCCCACAGGCCCCAGGCGAGCGACACTGCGGGCAGTCCGAGCGAGCGGCGGTGGGCGGCCAGGCCGTCGAGGAAGGCGTTGCCGGCCGCGTAGTTGCCCTGTCCGGAGCCGCCGAGGACGCCGGAGGCGGAGGAGTAGAGCGCGAAGACGGCCAGGCCGAGGCCGGCGGTGAGCTCGTGCAGGTGCCAGGCGGCGTCGACCTTCGGGCGCAGCACGCTGTGCCACTTGGCGGCGTCCAGGGCTTCGATGACGCCGTCGTCGACGATCCCGGCGACGTGGACGACGCCGGTCAGGCGGTCGGCGACGGTGTCGACGACGGCCGCCAGCGCGGTGCGGTCGGCGGTGTCGAGGGCCTCGGCGCGGACCACGGTGCCGTGCGCGGCGAGTTCTTCGAGCAGGTCGGCGGGCACGGCGGAGCGGGAGAGGAGCACGAGTTCCGCGACGCGGTGGACGGCTGCGAGGTGACGGGCCACCAGCCGGCCCAGGCCGCCGTTGGCGCCGGTGACCAGGACGGTGCCGCCGGCCAGCGGGGACGGCGGGCCCTCCGCGGGGGCGGGCCGGGCGGCCGGGCGGCGTAGGCGGGCGACCAGCAGTCGCCCCTCACGCAGCGCCAGCTGCGGTTCGTCGCCCGGTGCGGCGGCCACCGCCCGGGCGGCGTCGGCCGGGTCGTCGGCCTCGACGAGGACGAAGCGGCCGGGGTTCTCCGACTGGGCGGTGCGCACCAGGCCCCGGACGGGTTCGTGGACGAGTTCGCCGCGCCGGGTGACGACGACGAGCCGGGAGTCGGCCGTCCGGTCGTCGGCCAGCCAGGCCTGGAGCTCCCGCAGGACGTCGTGGCCGACGGCGTGGGCGCGCTCGGGCACGGTGTCGGAGGGCGCGCCGCCGCCGGCGGGCAGGACCACGAGGGACGGCAGGGCGCCGTCCTCGGGCAGGTCGCTGTGGAGGGTCCAGTCGGCGGGCGCCCCGGCGGCCTCGGGTGCGGGGACCCAGTCGACCTCGAACAGGGCCGCGTCGTCCGCCGGACCGGCGGTGAGGCCGCGCGGGTCCACCGGCCGCACGGTGAGGGCCTCGACGTCCACGACGGGGGCGCCGGTGTCGTCGGCGGCCCGGATGGTGAGGGTGTCGGGGCCTGCGGGGGTGACGACCACGCGCAGCCTCTCGGCGCCGGCGGCGTGCAGGCGAACGCCGGCCCAGGAGAAGGCGAGCCTGGGCACGTCGGCGCCCGGGAAGAAGCCGGCCTCGCCGAGCGGGTGGAGGGCGGCGTCCAGCAGGGCGGGGTGCAGGCCGTAGGCGGCGGCGTCCGAGGTGGTGTCGGGGAGGCGGAGCTGGGCGTAGAGGCGGCCGTCACCGAGCCAGGCGGCCTCGACGGCGTGGAACGCGGGGCCGTAGGCGACGGTGAGCCGGTCGTAGAGGCCGTCGATGTCGAGCGGGCGGGCTCCGGCGGGCGGCCAGACCGCCAGTTCGTCGGTGCCGACGGGCTCCGGGCCCTCGGGGGCGAGCGTTCCGGTGGCGTTGGCCTGCCACGGCAGGCCGGGGCCGGTGCGGGTGAGCAGCCGGACGCTGCGGCGGCCGTCCTCGGCCTCGCCGACGTGCACCTGGAGGTCGAGGCCGCCGCCGTCCGGGACCACGAGCGGGGCGGAGACGGTCAGTTCCTCGACCGTGGGCGCGCCGAGCCGGCGGCCGACGTGGGCGAGGGCGTCGAGCAGCGCGGTACCGGGCAGCAGCGTCGCGCCGCCGACCCGGTGGTCGGCCAGCCAGGGCAGGGTGTGTTCGGTGATCCGGCCGGTGAAGACGGCGCCTTCCTCGCCTTCCTCGGCTCCGAGCAGCAGTTCGGCCTCCAGCAGCGGGTGGCCTGCCCTGTCCAGGCCGACGGCGGCGAGGTCGCCGCCGGCGCGGCCCGGCCGGAGCCAGTAGCGCTGGTGCTGGAAGGGGTAGGTGGGCAGTTCGGAGGGGCGGACGGTGGCGGCCTCGGCGTGGGCCGGGGACCAGTCCACGGGCAGGCCGCGGACGTGGAGTTCGGCGGCGGCGAGCAGGACCCGGTCCCAGCCCCCGTCCTCCCGGCGCAGGGTCCCGGTGACCACGGTCGGCGCCTGGACGGCCTCCTCCAGGGCCTCGACGACGGCGTGCGCGAGCACGGGGTGCGCGCTCACCTCGACGAACGCCCGGAAGCCCTCGCCCGCCAGGGTCTCGACGGCCTCCGCGAACCGCACGGTCCGCCGCAGGTTGCGGTACCAGTACCCCGCGTCCAGCTCCGGACCCTCCAGCCAGCGGTTCTCGACCGTCGACAGGAACGGGACGGTCGCCGTCCGGGGCTTCACCGAATCGAGAAGCTCGGCGAGTTCGGCCTCGATGGACTCCACGTGGGCGGTGTGCGAGGCGTAGTCGACGGGAATCCGGCGCACCCGGGCGCCGCGCTCCTCGAAGGCGGCCACCACGATGTCCAAGCCGGCCGGGTCACCGGCGACCACGACCGAGGACGGGCCGTTGACGGCGGCGACCTCGACCCCGTCCGGCAGAGCGTCACTCACCTCGGCGAGCGGCAACCCGACCGACACCATCCCGCCCCGGCCCGCCAGGCCACGGGCGATGGCCTTCGACCGCAGCGCCACCACGGCGGCGGCGTCGTCCAGCGAGAGGACGCCCGCGACATGCGCCGCCGCGATCTCCCCCTGCGAGTGGCCGACGACCGCGTCCGGAACCACACCCAGCGACGCCCACAGGCGCGCCAGCGCGACGTTCACCGCGAACGACACCGGCTGCACCACATCCACCCGCTCCAGCGAGGCCGCACCCGGCACCTGGTTCACCACATCCAGCAACGACCAGTCGACAAAAGGCTCCAGAGCCTTCCCGACCTCACCCAGCGCCTCCGCGAACACCACCGACTCGACGAGCAGCCGACGCCCCATCCCCACCCACTGGGAACCCTGCCCCGGGAAGACGAACACCGACCGACCACTCACCTCCGCCCGACCGGACACCAGCCCGGCCGCACCCTCTCCCCCCGCCAGAGCCCGCAGCCCGCTCAACGCCCGCGCCCGGTCGGCGGCGACCACGACGGCCCGCCGTTCCAGCGCGGCCCGGGAGCCGGCGAGCGCGCGGGCGACGGCCGGCGCCTCGGCGGCGGGCCTGGCCTCGGTGAACCCTGCGATCCGTTCGGCCTGTTCGCGCAGGGCCTCGGGGGAACGCGCGGAGAGCAGCCAGGGCACCGGGGTGCCGGAGTCGGCGTCGAGTTCGCCGTCGAGTCCGACGGGCACCGCTCGGTTCGCCGGCTCCTGGACGGGGGCCTGCTCCAGGATCACGTGGGCGTTGGTGCCGCTGACGCCGAACGAGGAGACGGCGGCCCGGCGCGGCCGGTCGACCTCGGGCCAGGCCCGTTCCTCGGTGAGCAGGGCCACCGCACCGGACTCCCAGTCCACCCTGGTGCTGGGCGCGTCGATGTGCAGGCTCTTCGGCAGCACGCCGTGCCGCAGCGCCTCGGTCATCTTGATCACGCCGGCGACCCCGGCCGCCGCCTGGGCGTGGCCGATGTTGGACTTCAACGACCCCAGCCAGAGCGGCTGTTCGGCCGGACGGCCCTGCCCGTAAGTGGCCAGCACCGCCTGCGCCTCGATCGGGTCGCCCAGCGAGGTCCCCGTCCCGTGGCCCTCGACGGCGTCGACGTCCGCCGCCGTCAGCCCGGCGTTGGCGAGCGCGGCGAGGATCACCCGCTCCTGCGACGGACCGTTCGGGGCGGTCAGACCGTTGGACGCACCGTCCTGGTTGACGGCCGAACCCCGGACGACCGCCAGCACCTCGTGCCCCAGCCGCCGGGCGTCCGACAGCCGCTCCAGCAGCACCAGGCCCACGCCCTCGGCCCAGGCGGTGCCGTCGGCGCCGTCCGCGTAGGCCCGGGCCCGGCCGTCGGCGGAGAGCGCACGCTGGCGGGAGAACTCGACGAAAGAGGTGGGCCTGGCCATGATCGCGGCGCCGCCGGCCAGGGCGAGCGTGCACTCGCCGTCGCGCAGCGCCTGCGCGGCCAGGTGCAGGGCCACCAGGGAGGAGGAGCAGGCGGTGTCCACCGTCACCGACGGGCCTTCGAGGCCGAGGGTGTAGGAGATGCGGCCGGAGGCGACCGAGCCGGCGTTGCCGGTGCCGAGGTAGCCCTCCAGGCCGTCCGGGACCTCGGCGAGTTCGGTGGCGTAGTCGTGGTACATCAGGCCCGCGTAGACACCGACCGGCTGCCCCTTGAGCGAGGTCGGGTCGATGCCCGCGCGCTCCAGCAGTTCCCAGGAGGTCTCCAGCAGCAGCCGCTGCTGCGGGTCCGTCGCCAGCGCCTCGCGCGGGGAGATCCCGAAGAAGGCGGCGTCGAACTCGCCCGCGTCGTGCAGGAATCCGCCGTGGCGGGCGTAGGAGGTGCCGGGGACGGCCGGGTCCGGGTCGTAGAGGGCGTCGAGGTCCCAGCCGCGGTCGGCGGGGAAGGGGGTGATCGCGTCGGTGCCCTCGGAGACCAGCCGCCACAGGTCGGCCGGGGAGGCGACGCCGCCGGGCAGCCGGCAGGCGGCGCCGACGATGACGACGGGGTCCTCGGCGGACGGCACGGTGCGCGGTGCGTGCGCGGGCCGGGCGGCGGTGGCCGGACGGCCGGTCAGCGCGTTCACCAGGAAGGCCGCGACGGCGCTGGGGGTGGGGTGGTCGAAGGCGAGGGTGGCGGGCAGCCGAAGGCCGGTGGCGACGGCGAGGCGGCCGCGCAGTTCGACGGCCGTGGCGGAGGTGAACCCGAGGTCCTTGAACGGGCCGTCGGGGCGGATCGGGTCGGGACCGTCGCCGGCCAGCCCGGCGGTCTCCGCGAGGACGAGGTCGAGCAGTTCGCGCTGCCGGTCGGCGGCCGGGCGGCCGGCCATGCGGCGGCGCAGTGCGGCGGCGGTCGCGGTGTCCGGGGCGCTCGGGCCGGCCGGGGTGTCGATGAGGTCGCGCAGCAGGGCCGGGACGTCCTGCGGGGCGAGGACGTCCAGTCCTTCGGGGTCGAGCCGGAGCAGCAGCAGGGAGGTGTGGTCGGCCAGGTGGGCGGCGTCGAACGCGGCGGCGCTCTCCTGGGCGGTGAGCCGGCCGAGGCCGGGCGGCACGGGGCGTCCGTCCCCGTCGGCGGGGCCGGTGATGAGGGCGAGGCCGGGCAGGCCGTGGCGGCTGCGGTGGTGGGCGAGGGCGTCGAGGAACGCCGCGGCGGCGGCCTCCCCGGGGGCGCCGGGGGTGCCGAGCGGGCCGACGGTGGGGGTGTGCACGACGAAGGCGGACAGCTCGGTGCCGGCGGTCAGTTCGTGCAGGTTGACGGCGGCGGCGAGGGCGGCGCCGAGGCCGGGGAAGGCCGCGCCCGGGGTGTGGACGACGGCGTTGAAGCGGGTGCCCGGGCCGGACAGCCAGTCGGCGAGGGCGTCGCGGTCGGCGAGGTCGAGGGCGCTGAGGGTGGTCTCGGCGCCGGCGCCGGTGAGGCGTTCGGCGAGTTCGGCGGCGGCCCGGTCGGCAGGGCCGTGGGGGCTGGTGAGCAGGATCCGGCGCACGCCGCGGCCGGCCACCAGGTGGTGGGCGACGGCGGCGGCGGCCGGCCCGTCGGCGCCGGTGACCAGGACGGCGCGGCGCGGGTCGAAGCGGGCACCGGGCTCGCCGTGGGCGAGCGCGGCGGACACCCGGGCGGCGCGCGGGCGCAGCGCCACGCCGGAGCGGACGACGAGTTCGGGTTCGCCGGAGGCGACGGCGGTGGCCAGGGCGTCGGCGGCGTTCTCCTCCGCGTCGAGGTCGACCAGCAGGAACCGGCCGGGGTTCGCCACCCGGGCGGCACGGACCACGCCGCGCAGCGCGGCCTGGACGAGGTCGGTGGCGCCGCCGGGTCCGGCGGCGCCCCGGGTGACGACGACCAGCACGGTGTCTGCGAGCCGTTCCTCGGCGAGCCAGGCGGTGAGCTGCCCGTCGAGCGCGCGCACGGCGTCCTCGACGTCGGCGGCGAGCGGTCCGGGGGTGCGCAGGCCGGCGCCGACACCGAGCACGGCGGCATCGGGCAGCGGGCCGGCCGCGGCCAGCGCGGCCGGGTCGGGGTGGGCGGCGGCGCCGAGGGCGTCGGCGAGGCCGAAGGCGTCCGCGCCGAGCACCGCCCAGGTGCCGGCGGCGGGGCGGGCGCCGGGGACGGAGGAGAGCGGCAGCCAGTCGACGCGGAACAGGTGCTCGTAGTGGCTTCCGCCGGCGGCCCGCAGCCGGGCGGGCGCGTCGAGCAGCACGTGCCGGGTGATCTTGCCGGACGCGGTGCGCGGGATGCGCTCCGTCTCGTACAGCTCCTCGGGGACCTTGAAGTAGGAGAGCCGTTCCCGGCAGGCGGCCAGCAGGGCCTCCGGGTCGAGGCCGCCGGGGCCGGGCACCAGGAAGGCCACCGGCACCTCGCCGAGCACCTCGTGGGGCTTGCCGACGACGGCGACGTCCGCGACGCCGGGTACGCCGCGCAGCACCTCCTCGACCTCGGCCGGGTGGATGTTCTCGCCGCCGCGGATGATGAGTTCCTTGATCCGGCCGGTGATGGTGAAGTAGCCGGAGCCGTCGCGCCGGGCGAGGTCGCCGGTGTGGTACCAGCCGCCGCGCAGCGCCTGCTCGGTGGCCTCGGGCTGGTTGTGGTAGCCGAGCATCACGCTCGGGCCGCGCACCCAGACCTCGCCCTCCTCGCCGTCGGCGACGTCCAGGCCGGTCTCGACGTCGACCAGGCGCACGCCCAGGCCGGGGACGGGCAGGCCGCAGGAGCCCTCGACGCGGGCGCCGGTGGGCCAGTTGACGGTGATCGAGCCGCATGTCTCGGTGGAGCCGTAGGCGTCGATGAGCGGCGCGCCGAACGCCTCCTCGAAGGAGCGCCGCAGCGTGGCGGTGGTCATGGCGCCGCCGACCAGGCACATCCGCAGGGCCGGCGCGGTGAAGCCGTCCTCCCGGGCGGCGCGCACCAGTTGCTGGTACATGGTGGGCACGCCGGCCAGGAAGGTCGCGGACTCCTCGTGGACGGCCTCCAGGACGTCCCGCGCGGCGAAGCCGTCGAGGATCCGGGCGGTGGCGCCGACGGCGGTGACGCTCAGCACGCAGGCGATGTGGGAGAGGCTGTGGAACAGCGGCAGCGGCCAGACCACCCGGTCCTCGGCGCTCAGGCCGGGCACCGGCACGTAGCAGGCGGCGACCGACCAGAGGCAGTTGCGCTGGGTGGACAGCACGCCCTTGGGCCGGCCGGTGGTGCCGGAGGTGTAGAGCATCCAGGCGGGGTCGTCGAGGCCGAGGTCGTCGCGCGCGGGGGTGGCGGGGTCGGTGCCGGCCAGGGTCTCGAAGGAGAGGGTGCCGGCCGGGACGGGGCCCTCGCCGGTGACGATCACCCTCAGGTCGGCCCGGCCTCGGGCGAGGGCGGACAGGCCGGCGGCGCGGGCGGCGTCGGTGATGACGACGCGGGCGCCGCTGTCGTCCAGCAGGTGGGTGAGTTCGGCCTCGGTGGCGTGCGGGTTGAGCGGGACGCCGATGGCGCCGGCGCGCAGGATGCCGAAGTAGGCCTCCACCACCTCGACGCTGTTGCCGAGCAGGATCGCGGCCCGGTCGCCGGGCTGGAGGCGCAGGTCGGTGAGGTGGCCGGCGATCCGGCCGGTGCGGGCGTGGAGCTCGGCGTAGGTCACGCCGCGGACGGCGTCGCGGAACGCGGTCTTGTCCGAGCTGTCGCGGGCGTGCTCGGCCAGCAGTTCGGGCAGCGGCCGGATCAGCTCGGTGCGCAACATGCCGTCACTTCCTTGGGTCGGTTCGGGTCGGTTCGGGTCGGGCTGCTCGGGCGGCTCGGTCGGGGCCTCGGGCGGGGCATTCGATTTCCGCCCGGTGCCAGGGGCGGGCGACGGCGGAATGGGAATTCCATTCCGGGTCGGGATTTTCGCGGCACGGGTCCGGCGCATTGCCGGGCGGTCTTTCCGGGGCGGCCTTTCCGGGGCGGCCGTACGAGAATTCCCGCCGGTCACAGTCTCGTGCGGCGGGAGCTCCGGGCCGCCCCTATCCGACCCCCTATACAGGCCCTATTCGCTGAGGACCGGGGGCAGGGGCGGCGGGCGCGGCCGGCGGGCCGCGGGGACGCGCCGGAGACGCACGGGTGGGGCAGGCACGCGGCGGGGGCGCGAGGGCGACGGCACCACCGGTGGAGCCGCGGGCGCGGTCGGCGGACAGCGGAGCGGCGGGCATGGTGCGGGGGCGGATCCGTCGCCCGAGCGGGCCGCGCGGCGGGCGGGAACGGCGCCGCCCCGCCGGGCGTGGCCGCGGCGGGGCGGGGAGGGTGGAGCGGCCCGGCCGGCGGGGCGGCCGGGTGGTCCGGGCTCGCGGCCGGTCAGTGGGCCGGGACGGGTTCGGGCAGCAGGGCGAGCAGGTCCTCGGGCCGGCGCAGCACCGCGTCGGGCCGTTCGGCGAGCAGCGCCGCCTCGTCGGTCTCGCCCCACAGCGCGGCGATCGCGCCGACCCCGGCGCCCCGGGCGCTCGCCAGGTCGGTGACGGCGTCGCCGACCATGACGGTCCGCTCGGCCGGCACGTCGAGCAGTTCCAGGGCGCGCAGCACGATGTCGGGCGCGGGCTTGGCCCGGGGGACCTCGTCGGAGCCGAGCACGTGGTCGAAGTGGTGCAGCAGGCCGAGCTGGTCGAGCAGCGAGCGGGCCCGGGGGCCGCTCTTGCCGGTGGCCACGGCCAGCCGGATGCCGCGCCGGTTGAGGTCGATGAGCAGTTCCCGCGCCCCGGCGTGCACGGTGACCTGGTGGGCGAGCCGGTAGCTCTCCCGGACGAAGGGCTCCTCCAGGGCGAGCGGCAGCCCCATGATCCGCATGATGTCCGGGAAGTAGCGGCCCAGGTGGCGGCTGTACTCCTCGAACGGCGGGTGGCCGTCGCCGACCACCTCCTCGTAGGCGGTGAGGAACGCCCGGCGCATCACGTCGAAGCTGTCGACGATGACGCCGTCGAGGTCGAAGACCACGGCGCGCAGCGGGAGGAAGGCGGCGAGCGGGTGGCCGTCGGGCCCGGTGGTCGGGGCGGTGGCTGCAGGCTGGTCGATCGGCATGGGATCTCCATGGGACGAGGGGCTGCCCGGACGGGTGACCGGGCCTGACACCCCGGGGCCGACGGGATGGGCACGGCCTCCGGGGCCGGGGCGCGGGGCTGCTCGGGTGGGGCTGCGGCTCGGCGGGGACGACGGTCGGACGCCGCCGACGGTCAGACGGTGAGGGCTGCGGCCTCGTCGGCGAGCCGCGGCCGCGGGGCGCGGGCCGCCGTGTAGAGCCGCTCGATGACCGAGATGGTGTGGTGGGCGCGGTTCACGGCCGCGCCGCGCGAGGCCGGGTCGGCGAGCAGGGCGGGCAGCTCGTCGAGCTGGCGCACGTACTCGGTGCCGACGCCCTCCCCGGGCAGCGGGACATCGGTGGTGACGCCGTCGCGGGTCCGGGTGAGGCGCGGGACCCGGCGGTTCGGGCTGAAGCCGAAGGTGCACTCCAGGGTCGCGGACCCGGTGGCGCCCTCCACGGTGATCCGGGTGGTGTCGACGGGCTCGTGGGAGGCCCAGCTCGCCCGCACCGCCACCGAGACGCCGGTGTCGGTGAGCAGGAAGCCGCGGGCGGTGTCCTCGACGTCGCCCGCGCCGTCCGGCCCCTCGGTGCCGCGCCAGCCGGCGCCGCGCCTGCCGTCGTTGACGAAGTCGGCGGAGAGCGAGCCGAGCACCGACGGGAACCGGACGTCGCCGCCGAGCACGGCCTGGGCCGTGTCCAGCAGGTGCCAGCCGAGGTCGACCAGGGCGCCGCCGCCGGAGAGCCGCCGGCTGGTGAACCACCCGCCGGCGTCGGGGACACCGCTGGCGCGGACCCAGGCGAGGTCGACGTGGCGGATCGGGCCGAGGTCCGCCGCCAGGTCGGTGAGGGCGGTGACGTCCGGCCGGTAGCGGGCGGCGCTGCCCGCCAGCAGCACGGTCCCGCCGGCGCGTTCGGCGGCGGCCAGCCGGTCCGCCTCGGCGGCGCTGAGGCAGACCGGCTTCTCCAGGAACACCGGGATGCCGCGGGCGAGCAGGCGCTCGGCCACGGGGGTGTGCAGGTGGTTGGGCACCGCGACGACCGCGAGGTCGACGTCGGGGCCGAGCAGGTCGGCGTCGGCGAGGAGCACGGCGCCGGACGGCACGTGCTCCGCGCCGCCCGGGCCGGGCTCGACGACGGCGGTGACCCGGTAGGCCGGGTGGGCCGTCAGGCGGGGCAGCCAGATGGTGCGGCCCGCCCAGCCGAGGCCGACGACGGCCACCCGCACCGGGGCGTCCGGCCCCCGTCCGGCGGTGCTCGCCGGCGCGTTCACACCGCGGCCAGGGCGTCGGCGATGATCTGGGCGGTGTCCTCGATCGCCCGCTCGCTCGCGAGGAGGGTGCGGTGGTGCAGCCAGATGCCGTCGGCGGTGAGCGCCTCGCTGTTGGGGCAGGCCTTGGCCAGCGCGTCGACGGTGGTGTCGGGCGCGGCCGACTCCCAGAAGCCGTCCGAGCGGTAGATGGCGCGGAAGACCACGAAGGCGGGCAGGCCGCGCGCGATCAGGTCGTCGACCAGGGCGTTGCGCCTGTCCTCGCCGAGGCCGGGCACCCGGAACATCGCCATGTAGTGCGGGACGCGGTCGGCCCGCTCGTCGTGGCCCTGCGGCACCACGCCGGGGATCTCCGTCAGCAGGCTCTTGAGCAGCTTGGAGCGCTCCTCGCGGACGCTGATCTGGCTGTCCAGGCGGGCGAGCTGGGCGCGCAGCACGCTCGCGGAGAACTCGTTGAGCCGGAAGTTGGACCCGGAGGTCTGGTGGTAGTACTTCCGGTCCGTCGGCGGGCGGCCGCAGCTGTGCCGCAGGAACGCCTCGTCGTACTGGGCGGTCTCCGGGAAGGTGACGGCGCCGCCCTCGCCGGCCGTCATCAGCTTGCCGTTCTGGAAGCTGAAGGCGGCGATCGAGCCCAGCTCGCCGACCCGGCGGCCGCGCCAGCGGGCGCCGTGGGCGTGCGCGGCGTCCTGCACGATCGAGACGCCCGCGTCGGCGGCGAGCCCGTCGAGGGCGTCCAGGTCGGCGATCTGGCCGGCGATGTGGACAGGCATGATCGCGCGGGTCCGCGGGGTGATCGCGGCGGCGGCCGCCTCGGGGCTCAGGTTGTAGGTGTCGAGGTCGATGTCGACCGGCACCGCGGTGGCGCCGAGCCGCTGGGCGGCCTGGGAGGAGGAGATGAACGTGAACGCGGGCACGATGACCTCGGTGCCCGGGCCGACCCCGAGCAACTGGAGGGCGATCTCCAGCGCGTGGGTACCGTTGGTGACGGCGAGCGCCTTGGCGGCGCCGTGGTAGTCGGCGAACTCCTGCTCGAAGGTGTCGACCTCCTTGCCGCCCATCCGCCACCACTGGCCCTGCTCCAGCGCCCTGAGCAGTGCTTCGCGCTCGGCATCGTCGTACTGCGGCCAGACCGGGAAATCCGGGGCCTGAAGTCCTTGGGCACTCATGATTCCGCGCAGCCTTTCCTGTAGGGGACCGTGGAACGGCACGCTAACCCAGGAAATGCGGCCCGTCACCTCCCCTACGCACCCCCCTAGAAAGCCCTTGTCCTGCAGTCCGGCACCCGTCTTCGGGGTTCCCCCCGGGAACTCGCTGCTATAACCGGAATATGAGCGAACTGCTATTGCTGAACGGCCCCAATCTCGGGATCCTCGGCCGCCGCGAACCGGAGGTCTACGGCACCGACACCCTGGCCGACATCGAGGCCGCGGTCGCCGCCGAGGTGGCCGGCCGGGGCTGGAAGGTGTCCTCCGTCCAGCGCGAGTCCGAGGGTCAGCTGATCGAGGCCGTGCAGGACGCCTGGGACGGATCCGTCGGAGCGATCGTGAACCCGGGCGCGCTGATGATCGCCGGCTGGGGCCTGCGCGACGCGCTCGCCGCCTACCCGCGGCCGTTCGTCGAAGTGCACCTGTCCAACGTCTGGGCGCGCGAGTCCTTCCGGCACGAGTCGGTCCTGGCGCCGCTCGCCTCGGGGGTGATCGTCGGGCTCGGCGCGCTCGGCTACCGCCTCGCCGCGCAGGCGCTGCTGGCGAAGGTCCCGGCGTCCTGATGGGCTTCGCGACGGGCACCCCGGCAGGGGACACCACGACGACGCGGGCCGCGGCGGCGCACGGCCCCACGGCTCAGGCCCCGCCGGCCGCCCGGGGCGTGCTCGGCATCGACATCGGCGGCACCAAGGTGGCGCTGCGCGCCGAGGACGGGCCGCCCGGCGGGCCGGTCCGCACCGAGGAAGCGGTGCTGCGCTGGCCCGGTGCCCGGGTGGCCGGCGCCTACGCCGACTGGACGGCGCTGGCCGGCACGGTAGCCGACCTGCGCGAACGCTGGGAGGGCGACTTCGCGGCCGTCGGGGTGGCCGTGCCCGCGACCGTCGGCCCGGACGGCCGGGTGCTCGCCTGGCCGGGCCGCCCCGGCTGGCGCGGCTTCGACCTCGTGCCCGCACTGCGGCGGCTCTTCCCCACCGCAGCACCGGCCTGGGCGGACGACGGCGACCTCGCCGCGCTCGCCGAGGCGGTGCACGCCGGGTCCGGGAACGTGGTCTACCTGGGTGTCGGGACGGGCGTCGGCGGCGGTGTCGTGCACGAGGGCGCGCCGCTGCCGGGCCCGGGGCGCGGCTCCTGCGAGGCGGGGCACCTGATCGTCGACCGCCGGGGGCCGGTCTGCGACTGCGGGCGGCGCGGCTGCCTGCAGGCCGTCGCCTCCGGTCCGGCGACCCTGCGGCGCGCGGAACTGCTGCGCGGCGCGCCGGTCGAGTACGCGGAGCTGCGGACCGGGCTGGCCGGGGGCGCGCCGTGGGCGGTGGAGGCCGTCGAGGAGACCTGTGCCGCGCTGGCGGCGGCGGTCGTCTCGCTCGGTGAGCTGTTCCACCCCGAACTGACCGTGCTGGGCGGCGGGTTCGCCGACGGGCTGCCCGGCTTCACGGCGCGGGTGGAGGCGCACACCGCCGCGCTGGCCCGTCCCGGCGGCCCGGCCCCCGTGATCCGGCCGGCCGTGCTCGGCGGGCTGTCCTCGCTGCACGGCGCCCTCGCGCTGGCGCGGCTGCAGCCCGCGTCCCGGAGCGCGCCCCGGTCGCACCCCGCCGAGCCGCACCCCGCCGCACACCACCGCACCGACCATTCCCGGGAGCCGAGTTGACCACGACAGAACCCCTCCTCCCCCTCCTCCGCACGGACGGCGGGCTGCGGCGCATCGACGTGGAGCTGGGCGAGCGCGGCTACCCGGTGCTGATCGGCCCCGGCGCCCGCCACCGCCTGGCCGGGGTGCTCGCGGGGATCGGCGCCCGCCGGGTCGCGGTGGTCAGCGCCCGGCCCGCCGAGTGGCTGCCCGACACCGGCCTCGACACCCTGGTGGTGGAGGCGAAGGACGGCGAGGAGGGCAAGTCCCTCGCCTGGGTGGCCGAACTGTGCAGCCGCTTCACCGCGTTCGGCCTGGGCCGGGCGGACGCCGTGGTCTCCTGCGGCGGCGGCACCACCACCGACGCGGTCGGCCTCGCCGCCGCGCTGTACCACCGGGGAGTGCCCGTGGTCCACCTGCCCACCTCGCTGCTGGCCCAGGTCGACGCGAGCGTCGGCGGAAAGACGGCGGTGAACCTCCCGGAGGGCAAGAACCTGGTGGGCGCGTACTGGCAGCCGTCCGCCGTGCTCTGCGACACCGACTACCTCAGCACCCTCCCGCCGCGCGAACGCGTCAACGGCTACGGGGAGATCGCCCGCTGCCACTTCATCGGTGCCGGGGACCTCCGCCACCTGCCGCTGCCCGAGCAGATCGCCGCGAGCGTCGCCCGCAAGGCCGCCGTGGTGGCCACCGACGAGCGCGACGCCGGGCTGCGGCACATCCTCAACTACGGCCACACGCTGGGCCACGCGCTGGAACGCGCCACCGACTTCCGGCTGCGCCACGGCGAGGCGGTCGGCGTCGGCACGGTCTTCGCCGGCCGGCTGGCGGGCGCGCTCGGCCGGATCGGCCCCGAGCGGGTCGCCGAGCACCACGAGGTGGTCGCCCACTACGGGCTGCCCACCACGCTGCCGCCGGAGGTCGGCACCGGGGCGCTGATCGCCCTCATGCGCCTGGACAAGAAGGCCGTCGACGGGCTCTCCTTCGTCCTGGACGGCCCGCGCGGCGCCGAACTCGTCAGCGACGTCCCCGAGTCACTGGTCGCCCGCACGCTGGACGCCATGCCGCGCGCCGCCGGGGAGGCCTGAGATGCCCCTTCCCCACGACCCGCCGGCCCCCGGAGCACCGGTCACCGGACCGCCGATCTCCGGTCGCACCCGGCTGTTCGCGGTGCTCGGCGACCCGATCGCGCAGGCCAAGGCGCCCGCTCTGCTCAACCCGCTGTTCGCGGCGAGCGGCGTGGACGCCGTCCTCGTCCCCGTGCACGCCCCGGCGGACCGGCTGGACGAGGTCGTGCGAGGGCTGAAGGCCGTCGCCAACCTGGACGGGCTGCTGATCACCGTCCCGCACAAGCTGGCGATGTGCGGGCACGCCGACGAACTCAGCGATGCCGCCGCCCTGCTGGGCAGCACCAACGCGCTGCGCCGCGAGCCGGACGGCCGCTGGTACGGCGACAACTTCGACGGCGCGGGGTTCGTCCGGGGCCTGGCCGCCGCCGGGCGCAGCCCGGCCGGGCTGCGGGTGGCGCTGGCCGGTGCCGGAGGTGCGGGGCTCGCCATCGCCGCCGCCCTGCTCACCGAAGGCGCCGCCGAACTCACCGTCACCGATCCCGACCGGGGCCGGGTGGACGCCCTGCTGGAGCGGCTCGGCACCCGCTGGCCCGGCCGCGTGGCCGCCGCGCCGCGCCCGCCCTCCGACGTCGACCTCGCGGTCAACGCCACTCCGCTGGGCCTGGACCCGGCCGACCCGCTCCCCTTCGACCCGGCACCACTGGCACCCGGCGCGCTGGTCGCCGACATCATCATGACGCCCGCCGAGACCCGACTGCTGCGCACCGCCGCCGCCCTCGGCCTCGCCACCCACCCCGGCATCCACATGCTCTCCGAACAACTGCCGCTCTACCGCTCCTTCTTCCGCCTTCCGGGGTGATCCCCCGTTCCTCCGCAACCGCCGGGGAGCCCGGAACGGGCGGCGGTCGCGTACCGGGACGCGCAGGCGGCCGGTCCGCGACCGGCGAGTCCGGGACTCCGGTGGGCGGGGTCTTCCCGTACACCCGTCCGCCCCCCGGCACTCAAGCTGTGGTGCCACCCCGCCGAGACATGGCGTATGACGTACGTACACACACGCCGCTCACTGCTCGTCGGCACCGTGCTGCTGGGGACAGGTGGGCCGTCGTTCCTCGGAGCGCCCCCAGCCGTGGCCGTGGACCGGGCCGTGGCGGAGCAGCGGGTGGACGACCGGATCGTCGAGCTGACTTTCGACTCCCCGGCTCTGGGCGGCCCCGGGACGGTGGCTCTGCTCACGCCGCGCGGCTGGGAGCGCCGTGAGCCCGGTGACCGCTGGCCCACCCTCTACTTGCTCGCGGGCGGTGACGGCGACCACACGACGTGGACGACGATGTTCCGGGTGCAGGACCTGGCCGAACTGCGCGATGTCCTGGTGGTCATGCCGGGCATGCCGTTCTTCGGGTTCTGGACCGACTGGTGGAACCACGGCAGGCAGGGCCCGCCCCGGGTGCGGACGTACTTCCTGCGCGAAGTGATTCCCCTGGTGGAGCGGGACTACGGCGCCGGACCGCGCAGGGCGGCGGCCGGGGAGTCCCAAGGCGGCTTCGGCGCCCTGGGCATGGCCGCCCGGATCCCCGGGCTGTTCGGCGCCGTCGCGACGTTCGGAGCTCCCGTGCACCCGATCCGCCACCCGGAGATGTGGCTCTCCGGCGCGAGCTTCCTCGGCGTCGACGGCTACGCGCTCTTCGGCGACCCCTGGGCCCAGTGGGAGGTCTGGCTCGACTGGGACCCCTACCGCCACGCCGAGGGCCTGCGCCGCACCCCCGTCCACCTCGCCTCCGGCGACGGCACCCCCGGCCCCCTCGACGGCCCGGACCCCGACCCCCACATCCCCGGCACCGAGAAGTGGGTCGCCCTCGCCGACCCGGGCGTCGTCTCCGTCACCGAGGCCGTGTGCGCCGACGAGGCACGCCTGCTCGCCGGCCGGCTCACATCCCTCCGCGCCCCGGTCACCACCCACATCTACCCCGGCACCCACAGCGGGACCTACGGACACCGCGAACTGCGCCACGCACTGCCCACACTGCTCCGGGCCCTGCGCTGACCTGCGGAAGCGCGCACACGGGGGGTGCGGGCACCCGGGAGCCGGTGGCCGAGGTGCCCGCACGAAGGCAGGATCCGCTACCGCGACGCGGCCGGACGGCGGCCCGGGTCGGATGCCCCCGGCAACCTGCCGCCGCCTCGGGGCGACGGGTTCAGTAGAGGCCCTCGGGGGACGAGCTGGTGGTCTGGAGCGGGCGGACGTTGGCGACGGCGTCGGTGGGCCAGTGGTCGGTCGGGTGACGGAGGGCTTGGTCGCGTTCCAGGATGTTGGGGAGGAAGAGGTCCTCGTGGAGGACGGTGAGCCGTACCCGGCCGACCGTGCCGGGGGCGACCGGGGTCGAGAGGTCGCCCTTGTCGACCACCGCCATGGTGACCTGCGGGTAGTTCGGGACGTAGCTGATCAGCTCGCCGTCCCGCTCGATGTCCAGGCAGGCGGCGTTGCCGAAGGTGTTGCCGTAGGTCAGTCCGCAGATCCCGCCCTGCAGGGCGGTGGTGAAGGTCCGGTACATGTCGGCGCTGATCTGGGTGCCGCTCAGCCGTACGCCGTCGAGGGCGGCGACCAGTTCGGGCCGGTGCTGGCGGAGGGCCTGGAAGAGGGCCGGGGTGGTGTTGAGGTAGTGGACCCGGCCCTGCTTGAGGACGTCGGCGATCTGCTCCAGCAAGTGGGTGGTGTAGTCGCTGACCTCGGCCATGCGTCCCGCCCGGATGAGGCGCTTCACCCACCGGGGGTCCATGTCCACGGCGTACACCTGGCCGGCGTGGAGTTCGGAGACCTCTTGGACGCCGTTCCCGATCAGGTGCGGTCCGGTGGGGGTGGCCTGCAGCCAGGTGCGGCCCGGTGCGAAGCCTTCCCTCACGAAGGACCAGCGGCGCCAGAGCGCCCGGTGCAGCAGCATGTCGGGGGTGTAGAACGCCCGGCAGGGGGTGCCGGTGGTGCCTCCGCTGTCCCAGACCCGGCCGGCGAGCGGCCTGGGCACCGCCAGCGGGACGAGGTCCGCGGGGTCCTCCGTGCGCAGCCGGTCGAGCGGGAACGGGCCGAAGGCCCCGAGCTGGTCGTAGCGGGTGATGTCGCGGGGGTCGAAGTCCAGCCGGGGGGCCTGCCCGAGCCAGTAGGGGCTTCCGGACACCGGGTCGAAGTGCCGTCGGACCACGGTGCGGGTCCACTCGTCGAGGTCGGTGTCCAGCCATCGCGCGATCTGGACGTCCGCCTCGGCGCGGGTGGCGGCGGTCACGACAGGGCCTGTGCGCCGGAGAGGTCGATACCGAGGTCGTAGGCGGTGGTCAGGGCCTGCTCGATGTGCTCGGGCTGCTCGATGTGCACCACCGGGAAGGGGAACGCGAGGATGCCCTCGGGGATCGAGGGGCCCATCACCAGGCCGAGCTGTACGCCCTGTTCCTTCATCCCGCTGTAGACGTCGACCAGGCTGATCGGGTCCGTGGAGTTGCGGTGGAAGAGGTCCCTGACGTCGGCCGCGGTGCGCAGGACCTTGGGCTCCAGGCAGGACAGCAGGGGGATTTCGGGGTCGGTGAAGGGGATCGCGTCGATGCGCGGGGCCATGAAGTCACGGTAGGGCCGGCGCAGCGGGGTGTGGACGGCGATGGTGCGCCCGGGGAGCGGTACGACCGTTCCCGGCACGGCCTCGGCGGCGAGCCCGCCGAGTGCTTCGGCGTGGCCGGCGAGCATCATGATGCGCTGGGTGCCGTCGGCCGTGGGGCCGAAGTCGCCCGCCAGGTAGATGCCGGGGACGTTCTCGCCGGGGTGGGAGGGGGCGCCGTCGGCGAGGGAGCCGAAGGCGATGGCTATCCCCTGCTGCGGGTCTCCGGCGGGCGGTTCCGGGGTGTCGCGGGAGCCGGCCAGCATCTCGAACAGTTCCCGTCGCCCCAGCGATCCGGCGAGGCAGCTGGCGGTCATCGCGCCGAGGCTGAGGCCGCCGATGGCCGCGGGTCGCAGGTTGAACGAGGCGAGTACGTCGTGCACGCCGATCGCGAGGGCGGCTTCGCGGACCGTGCCGACGCTCTGGCGCTCCTCCTGGGCGGTCGGGAGGTCTTCCTCCAGGATCTCTCCGACCGTCAGCCCGGTCCACGCGGAGACCTGTTCGTACCAGCGCTGCACGACCTCGTAGGTCCGGTAGAGCTCCAGGCCGTGCGGCTCGGTCCCGACGCCGCCGCCGAACAGGTACCCCAGACTCATGACAGCTCCTGTGAATCGGTGTGAAAGGAGGGGGCGGTGGTGCGGCCCGTGCGGAGTGCAGCAGAAGCGGGCCCGACAGCACAATGTCACAGAATCCGGCGCTCGACGGGACGCTCGGGAACCCGTCTCGCGGCGCGACATCGATACGATATCCGGGTCTGGGAAAATATCCGACAGCATACCGGTGGAATGCGTTTCCCGTCTTCGGAATGGATTTCCCTTCGACCCGCCCCCGGGCGGGAGGCCTACGGGAGGAGATCAGGGAACAGTGCGTCCCACCCCCTTCTCGGGCTCAAGGAATTCCGGGAGAACGCGGGGTGGCCATGCCCCGACGCTCAGCACACCGAGGGAGTGCGCCCGGGAGACCAGGGCGGACCGGTTCGCGGCCTGGAAACGTCGCATCATCAGCCCGATGCGGTACTCGATGCCCTGTCGGCTCAGATAGAGGGATGCCGCCAGCCGTGCGGTCGAGGTTCCGACCGCCACGCCTTCCAGGATGCGGACGTCCACGGCGGTCAGCCGCCGGACGCCCGCAGCGCCGGCAGGCCCCCCGCCCGCCGGACGGGCGTCGTCGGCGGGCTCGGACCGCGGCGGCCGCTGCGCGGGCTTGATCTCCTCGGAGGTCGCTGACGGTGTCACTCCCCGGTCCCCCCTTCCCGGTCGCCCGTGCAACTCGCCGAGCCGCCGGCGTGCGGAGGGCAGACCGGTCGGCGCGTGGCCGGCAGTGAGGGACGGAAGCGACGGCACCACCGGTCGCTGCCCATGGAGCGGGAGGTCATGTCGGCCTTTCATTCCTTTCGCGAAATCCGCGCGGCGCCGGCGGGCGGGGTGTGGTGACACGTGGGACATCCTCGGCACCGGTGGGCCGACTGGTACTTGCCAATACAGGGAGCCCCGATCGACGGCGATCGGCCGGTCACGGGCACGGCATATGACAGCCTGCCATGCCCCTCGGAATGTCAGCAAGTACGCATCGGAGCGTATCCGGCCGCTCATGTCCGGGTTCAATTTCGGCCGTTTCTTCGGCGAATGGTGAGAACGTTGCAGTGCGGAGCAATCCCGTGGGATCTACTTGGCTCCGACCCAGCAGCAGCGGTCCGGCCGGACCCGCCGCACCGCGGATCCGGCCGAGGAGGCGAGGGCACCTCATGGCAAGGCCGTACGCCGTCGGCGACCTCCATGTCGCCCGGCCGGAGGACAGGGCGATCGTCGAGGGGCGGCGGCTCCGCCGTTCCTGTCGGACCGCCACCGGCCCGGTCCCGGCTGCCGTGCTGGTGCCGCGCAGCGTAAACCCGGCACGAGCGCAAGACCCTGCGCTCTAGGAATACATCTAGATCCGACAGGACCGCGTTGACCTGCACATGGCCACCCAAGACGCTGGAGGCGATCCTGCCCACCGGTCGTGCGATGAAGAGGACTCCCGTTGAACTTCCTGTTGCTGGGCCCGCTTTCCGTCCGGTTGAACGCGCGTGAGGTGCACGTGTCGGCGCCGAGGCAGCGCGTGGTCATGGCGGCGCTCCTCCTCAACGCCAACCGGGTGATCTCGGTCGACCGGATCGCCGAGTACGTCTGGGACGACGCCCCGCCGCCGAGTGCCGCCGCGACCGTCCGCACCTATGTGATGCGCCTGCGGCAGTCGCTGGGCGAGCACGCCTCCGCCCGGATCCTCACCCGGGCGCCCGGCTACCTCCTCGAACTCGGCGAGCACGAGAGCGATCTCGGGCAGTTCACGGCCCACCGCCGGCGCGCGGCGGAGCTGGCCGAGCGCGGAGACCTGGAGGGCTCCTCCGCCGAGCTGGCCGAGGCGCTCGCCCTGTGGCGCGAGGAGCCGCTGGCGGACATCCCGTCGCGGACGCTGCGCGACGTGGAGGGCCGCTACCTCCAGGAGCTGCGCCTTCAGACCATGGAGCTGCGGTTCGACACGGAGCTGGCCCTGCTGAGGCACGCCGAGGTCGTGCCGGAGCTGGTGCGGCTGGTGCGGAAGCACCCCTTGCGGGAGGCCCTGGTGGGCAAGCTGATGCTGGCGCTGTTCCGCTCGGGGCGGCAGTCGGAGGCCCTGGACCTCTACCGGCGCACCCGGGTGCTGCTCGTCGAGCAGCTCGGCGCCGAGCCGAGCGCCGATCTGCGCGAGGTCCACCGGAGCATCCTCTCGGCCGACGACCGGCCCCGTACGCCTGACCCGCTGGAGCAGCCCGCGGCGACGCCCGCCGCTGTCTGGGAGAGGCCGTCCTGCTGGCCGAGTCCGGCGCAGCTTCCCTCGGTGCCGCTGCCGCTGTCCGCCCGCTCGGGTGCGCTGGCGCGGCTGCAGCACTTTCTCACGACCGGCACGATGCCCGCGGGCATGGTGGCGACCGCGGTGGTGACCGGCCGGGGCGGTGTCGGCAAGAGCGCGCTGGCCCTGCACGTGGCGCACACCGTGCGCGGTTCCTCGGTGCACGGCCAGCTCTATGCGGATCTCGGCGGAGCCGAGCGGCCGTTGACCGCCCGGGCGGTGCTGCCGCGGTTCCTGGCGGACCTCGGTGTGCCCCGGGACGAGATACCCGAGGAGGAGTCGGAGCGGGAGAGCCTCTACCGCTCGCTCACCGCGGGCCGCCGTCTGCTGGTAGTGCTCGACAACGCCTCCAGCACCGCGCAGGTGCGGCCGCTGATACCGGGCAGCGGGGGCAGCAGGCTACTGGTGACCAGCCGACGGCGGCTGGCCGATCTGGAGGGGGCGCGCACCCTCCTGCTCGGCCCGCTGGACGAGGCCGGGTCGCTGGAACTGCTGGGCAGCATCGTCGGCCCGGCCAGGGTCGGCGCCGAGCCGCAGGCGGCCCGTTCGGTGCTGACGGTCTGCGCGGGCCTGCCGCTGGCGATCCGGATCGCGGGGACCCGGCTGCTGGAGCGCCCCCACTGGAGCATCGGGCACTTCGCCCGGCGGCTCACGGAGGCCCCGCGGCTGCTGGACGAACTGTGCACGGGCGACCTCGGTGTCCGGCCCTGCCTCGACGCCGACCACGCCGGGCTCCGGCGGACGGCTCCGGCCGGGGTCGACCCGGCCGAGGTGTTCACCGCACTGGGTGCTGCCGGAGCGTGTTCGGTCTCCAGCAGTAGGGCCGCGGTGATGTTCGGCTGCTCCGAGGCACAGGCCGAGGAGGCCCTGGACGCCCTGGTCGAGGCGAATCTGCTGGGTGCGCCGACGAGGGGCCACTACCGGCTGGACGCGCTGCTGCGGGCGTACGCCCGTGAGCGGGCGCAGGCGGTCGCCGTACGGCAGCACGGCCACCCGTTCATGCGCGCCGGATGACCGTCCCGGCGGCCCGCCGTCGCCCCGATCCTTCTCGACCCGATCTCCTTCGATCCGACCTCCTGCGACCCGCATCTCCTTCGAGAGGACACCTTCGCCATGGCCGACCAGACAGCAGCCACCCGCGACCTGCTCGCCTACGTCCGGGACGTCTCCCTCCGTGACGACGACCTCCTCAGGGAACTGCGGGAGACCACCGCGGACCTGCCCGGCGGGACCGCCATGCAGGTGATGGCCGAGGAGGGCCAACTACTGGCCCTGCTGGTCGGGTTGACGGGGGCGCGGGCGGTGCTGGAGCTCGGCACCTTCACCGGCTACAGCACCCTGTGCATGGCCCGCGCGCTCCCGGCCGACGGGGTGCTGGTGTCCTGCGACATCGACGACCGGTGGCCGGCCCTCGGCGCCGACTTCTGGAAGCGGGACGGGGTCGACTCCCGGATCGACCTGCGGATCGGCGATGCCACCGCGACCCTGGACGCGCTGCTGGCGGAGCGCGGACCGGAGAGCTTCGACCTGGTGTTCATCGACGCGGACAAGGCCAACTACGTCCGCTACTACGAGACTTCGCTGGCCCTGCTGCGCCCCGGCGGTCTGATCGTCGTCGACAACACCCTCTTCTTCGGCCGGGTCGCCGATCCAGCCGCCACGGACCCGGACACCGCCGGGGTCCGGGCCCTGAACCGGCTGCTGCACGAGGACCCCCGGGTGGAGCTGTCGCTGCTGGTGATGGCCGACGGGATCACCCTCGTCCGCAAGCGCTGAGAGCGGCGGACCGGAGCCCGGGAGCGCCGGCCGCCGCGGCGGTCACGACGTTCCCGGGCCCCCTTCCGGTACGTTCAGGTCGGGTGCGTCCACGCTGATGACGGTGGACACCTCGCGCGGTCCGGGGACCAGGTGCAGGCGCTGGAGGCCGGTGTCCTCGGGAGCCGGTGCGAGGACGGCGGCGCACGGGCACGGCGCCTCGTCCAGGCCCTCGAAGCCCGCGAACCGGTAAGCGATCTCCATCATCCGGTTGCGTTCGGTCGCCCGGAAGTCGGCGACCAGGTGGACCCCGGACCGCGCGGCGGCGTCGGCCAGCCAGTTCAGCAGGGTCGCGCCGGCGCCGTAGGCGACGACCCGGCAGGAGGTGGCGAGCAGCTTGAGGTGCCACAGGCCCGGGTGCCGCTCCAGCAGCAGGACGCCGACCGCACCGTGCGGGCCGAACCGGTCGGTGAGGGTGACCACCAGGACCTCGTGCCGGGGGTCGGTGATCAGGCCGCGCAGCACCGCGTCCGGGTAGTGGACCCCGGTCGCGTTCATCTGGCTGGTGCGCAGGGTGAGTTCCTCGACCCGGGACAGCTCCTCGCCGGTGGCCCGGCCGATGCGCATCCGCAGGTCCAGGGAGCGCAGGAACTCCTCGTCGGGGCCGGGGGCGGCGGCCCGCTCGGCCTCGCGGCGGAAGCCCGCCTGGTACATCTGGCGGCGCCGCCGGGAGTCGACGGTGCTGGTCGCGGGGGTGAACTCGGCGAGTTCGGGGAGGGCGAGGACCTGCTCGGCCGGGTAGCACCGCACGTCGGGAAGGTGGAAGGCCACTTCGGCGCGTTCGGCGGGTCGGTCGTCGACGAACGCGATGGTCTTGAGCGCGAAGTTCAGCCGGTCGGCGATCCGGCGCACCGACTCGGACTTGGCGCCCCACCCGATCTCCGGCAGGACGAAGTACTCGGCCACGCCGAATGCCTCCAGCCGGGCCCAGGCGTGCTCGTGGTCGTTGCGGCTGGCGACGGACTGGAGGATGCCGCGGGAGTCGAGCTCGATCACCACCTTGCGCACCTCGTCCGGCAGGTGCACCTCGCCGTCCTCCAGCAGGGTGCCCTGCCAGAGGGTGTCGTCCAGGTCCCAGACCAGGCACTTGACGGTCTCGGCCATGTCGTCCTTCCTCGTCTCGTCGGCCGCGGTCCCGCTCACGATGCGCCCCGCGCGGAGAGGGCGTGCTCCGCCAGCATCAGCCGGCACAGCTCGTTGCTGCCCTCGATGATCTCCATCAGCTTGGCGTCCCGGTACGCCCGGGCCACCGCGTGCCCGTCCCGGGACCCGGCCGAGGCCAGTACCTGGACGGCCGTCGCCGCGCCCCGGGCGGCCTGGGTCGCGCTGACGTGCTTGGCCAGCACGGTCGCCACCACCTGGTCCGGCGACCCTTCGTCCCAGCAGCGGCTGGCGTGCTCGCAGGCCCGCGCGGCCACCTGCTCGGCCGTGTAGAGGTCGGCGAGGTGCCCGGCGACGAGCTGGTGCTCCGCGAGCGGCCTGCCGAACTGCTCCCGTCCGGCGGCGTGTGCGGTGGCCGCCGCCAGACAGGCCCGCAGGATGCCCACGCACCCCCAGCCGACGGACATCCGCCCGTAGGCCAGCGCGGTCGTCACCAGCAGGGCGGGCGGCAGGGCGTGACCGCCCAGGACGCTGTCGGCCGACAGGCGGACCCCGTCGAGGTGGACGTCCGCGTGTCCGGCCGCGCGGCAGCCGAGCGGGTCGGCGATCCGCTCGATCCGGACGCCGGGCGTGTCGGCGGGCACCACGACGGCCACCGCGCCGTCCTCGTGGCGGCCGACGACGACCAGCAGGTCGGCGTAGTGGGCGGCGGTCACCCACTTCTTGTGCCCGTCGACGACGACCGCGTCGCCGTCGCGGCGGACGGTCGTCGTCATCGCCGCGAGGTCGCTGCCGGCGCCGGGCTCGCTGAAGCCGACCGCGGCCAGTGCGCCGCCGGTCAGCCGGGGGAGGTGGACGGCCGACTGCTCGACGGTGCCCAGGCGCTGGATGGTCCATGCCGCCATGCCCTGGGACGTCATCACGCTGCGCAGCGAGCTGCACAGGCCGCCCACGTGGGCGGTGTACGCGCCGCTGTGCATGCTGCTGAGCCCCCAGCCGCCGTACTGCTCCGGGACTTCGGCGCACAGCCGGCCCTCGGCGCCCAGCTCGCGGAGCAGGTCCAGCGGGATGAGGCCGGTCCGGTCCCACTCCCCCGCCAGGTCGCCGACCCGCAGGGTGACGGAGAGCATGGCGCCGCTCAGGTCCTCACCCATGCCGACCCCCGGCGGCGGGCACCCGGAGCCGGTCCACCAGCTCCGCCATCCGCCGTACGGTGCGGAAGTTGTCCAGCCGCAGGTCCGCGCCGCGGACGGCGACGGCGTAGGTCTTCTCCAGGTGCACCACCAGCTGCATGGCGAACAGGGACGACAGGCCGCCGGTCTCGAACAGGTCGGTGTCGGCGTCCCAGGCGGTTCCGGTGCGTCCTTCCAGGAAGCCCAGCAGTTCCTTCTCCACGTCGTTGGTGTCGGGCGTGTTCGCTGTGGTCATGGCCGTCTCCTCGTCGGGGTGATCAGGTGTAGTCGAAGAAGCCGCGCCCGGACTTGCGGCCCAGCCGGCCCTCGCGGACCAGCCGGAGCAGCAGTTCGGCGGGCCGGCAGCCGTCGTCGCCGGTGCGTTCGTGGAGCACGGTGAGGGAGTCGACGAGGTTGTCGATGCCGATCAGGTCCGCGGTGCGCAGCGGGCCGGTGGGGTGTCCCAGGCAGCCCTGCATCAGGGCGTCGACGTCCTCGGCCGTCGCCGTGCCCTCCTCCACCACCCGGGCCGCGTCGTTGATCATCGGGTGCAGGAGGCGGCTGGTCACGAAGCCGGGCGCGTCCCGGACGACCACCGGCCGCCGCCGCACTGCCGTGAGCAGGGCCGATGCGGCGGCCATCGCGGGGTCCCCGGTCCTGGCGCCGCGGACCACCTCGGCGGTTCCGATCAGGTAGGGCGGGTTCATGAAGTGGGTGCCGACCAGTTCCTCCGGCCGCTCCACGGCCCCGGCCAGTTCGTCGACGGGGATGGAGGAGGTGTTGGTGATCAGCAGGGTTCCGGGCCGGACCAGTCCGGAGACCTCGGACAGGACGGCGGCCTTGACCGCGGCGTTCTCGGTGACCGCCTCGATGACGGCGGTGGCTCCGGCGGCGGCCTTGAGCGAGGTGTCGGTGGCCAGGGTGCCGAGGGGCGTCCCGGCGGGCAGGGCGCCCATCAGCTCGGCCAGCCGGAGTTCGCCGTCGATCAGCTCCGCGGCTCGGTCGAGCCGTTCCCGGTCGATGTCGACCAGGTGGACCGGCAGGCCGTGTCCGAGGGCGAGGACGGTGATTCCGACGCCCATCACCCCGGCTCCCAGCACGGTGAGGGCGTGTCGCGGAGGGGGATCGTCGTACGGTGCTGTGGTCAACGGGTTCTCCTTCGTCTTCACAGGTCGTCGGGGGTGCGGAGGGTGGTGCCGAGCCAGTCGGCGACGGCGTCGCCGGTGGTCGCGACGTGCTGTTCCATGATCGAGAAGTGGTCTCCGGGGACGTCGACGACGGTGTCGGCACCGGCCCAGGACGAGCGCCAGTCGCCGGCCTCGGCGGACGGGCGGCCGAGCGGGGTGGAGGCGCGGACCAGCAGCAGCGGGGCGCGGACCGCCGGCGGTTCCCAGTCGTCGAGCAGACGGAAGTAGCCGCCCATCGCGGTCAGCCGGGTCCCGTCCATCGGGGCCGCCCGGTCCTCGCGGGCGAACATGCCGCCCAGCAGGACGTCGTTGAACTGGGTGATGCCCTGGTTGTCGGAGAGGTAGGTGTCCAGCAGCACCACGGCCGCCGGACCCTCGCCGCGCTGCTCCAGCACGGCGGCCACTCCGTGGGCGAGCGTGCCGCCGGAGGAGGAGCCGGCCAGGACGAGCGTTCGGCCGGGCAGTTCCCGGAGCAGCGTCGTCGCCTGGAAGTCCAGCAGGGCCGACATGTCGGCGGGCAGTTCCTCCTCGGGGGTGAATCCGGGGGCGTCGAAGGCGGCGACGGCGTAGCGGTCCCGGAAGCGGGAGGCGAAGCGGGCGTACTGGTGGGCGCCGCCGAGGGCGACGACGGAGCCGAAGCAGACGAGTACGGGGGCGTCGGCGCGCTCGTTGAGCCGCAGCAGCCGCGGGCCGGTGCCGGCGGCTGCGAGGTCGCTGCCGCTGTGGAAGGCCGGGCGCAGGGCGGAGGCGTTCTTGAGCAGGGCGATGCCCTCGTCGATCCGGCCGATCGCGCAGGCCCGGCGGAACAGCACGCTCACCGGGTCGGTGTCGGCGGCGTCGGACGCAGCGGCGCCGGTTCCGGTCGCGGGTGCCGTTTCGGGCCGGGGGGTGTCTTCCGTCCGGGCCTCGGCGGCCAGGCGCGCCGCGAGCGCGGCGGGGGTGCCGCTGTCGAAGACGGCGGAGGGCCGTAGCCGCAGTCCGGTGGCGGCGGCCAGCCGGTTGCGGAGCTCGACCGCGGTCAACGAGTCGAATCCGACGGAGAGGAAGGGCACCGTCGCGGACAGCGCCCCGGAGTCGGTGTGGCCGAGGACTTCGGCGGCCTGGGCGAGGACGAGTTCGCGCAGGACCAGCTCGCGTTCCTGTGCGTCGGCGGCGGCGTCGAGCCGGTGCCGCAGCGCTGCGGCGGCGGTCGGCGGCCGCTTCGCTCCGGTCGCCGCGGTCGGGCTGCGCCGGACCAGGGAGCGCAGCATCGGGTGCACCGGGCCGTCGCCGCGCACGGTGAGGTCGAGGTGGGCCAGCACGACGGGGCTCCCGTCACCCGGCGGGGCGGCGTCCGCGGCGCACGCGGCGTCCAGCAGGGCCATGGCCTCCTCGTCGGACAGGCCGCGGGCGCCGCGCCGGTCGATGCGCCGCCGGTCGGGGCCGCCGAGCTCCGCCGTCATCCCGCTCACCCGCTCCCAGGGCCCCCAGGCCAGCGACAGGCCGGGGAGCCCGAGCCGTCGGCGTTCCGCGGTGAGGGCGTCGAGCGCGGCGTTGGCGGCCGAGTAGGACGCCTGGCCGGGGCTGCCCAGCACGCCCGCGGCGGAGGAGAAGACGACGAACGCGGAGAGGTCCGCCGCGCGGGTCAGCCGGTCGAGGTGGCGGGCGGCGTCGAGCTTGGGCCGCAGGACGCTGGCCATCCGCTCCCCCGTCAGCCCGTCCAGCAGACCGTCGTCGAGCACCCCGGCGGTGTGGACGACGGCACACAGCGGGTGGCGTTCGGGGACGGCCGCCAGGGCGGCGGCCAGTGCCTGGCGGTCGGACACGTCGCAGCTGAAGGCGTCCATCTCGGCTCCGGCCCCGGCCAGCTCCGCCCTCAGTTCCGGCATGCCGGGGGCGTCGGCACCTCGGCGGCTCAGCACGAGGAGGTGGCGCACCCCGTGCGCGGCGACCAGATGGCGCGCCAGGACGGCCGCGAGGGCGCCGCCGCCGCTCAGCAGTACCGTCCCCTCGGGCGGTCCGAACGGCCTGGCCGAGCGGACCTCGGGGGCGGTGGCGGCGGCGGTGGCGGCGGTGGCGGCCGCCGGCCGTACCAGCCGGGGCACGTACAGGGCGCCGCCGCGCAGGGCCGCCTGCGGCTCGCCCGTGGCGAGGAGGTCGGCGAGTGCTTCGGCGAGACCGTCCGCGTCCGGCCCTTCGGTGTCCAGCAGCACGAACCGGTCGGGGTGTTCGAGCTGGGCGGCCCTGAGCATGCCCCAGACGGCCGCCGCGCCGAGGTCCGTCGGCTGCGGCTGCGCGCCGAGCGGGCCGACCGCACCCCGGGTGAGCACCACCAGGGGCGTACGGGCGGTGGTGTCGTCGGCCAGGTGGGCCTGGAGGAGGTCCAGGACCCCGGACACGACCACGTGCACCACCGCGGGGTCCGCGTCCGCGGTCGCGGTGTCGGCGGTCACCGCACCGGCGGACGGGGGGCAGGTCAGCAGCAGCGCGTCGGGTGTCGCGGACGGGGGTTCGGCGGGGAACCCGGCCGGCAGCAGCCGCTCGTCCCGCGGGCCGAGGAGGCCCCAGCGGGTGACCGGGCGCGGGCCGGGCCCGGCGGTGACCGGTGTCCAGCCGACGTGGAAGGCGGATCCGGAGGACGCCCGCAGCGCGGCGGTGGACGCCGTGCGCAGGGTGAGCGAGCCGACCGTCGCCACGGTGCGCCCCGAGGGATCGGTGATCCGCGCGGAGACGGCGTCGGGGCCGTCGGGACGCAGCCGGACGCGCAGGACCTGCGCGTCGGAGGCCTCGATCGCGACGCGCTGCCAGGAGAACGGCAGGGGGACGCCGTCGGCGGGCTCCGCGGTCGCGGCGCCTTCGCGCAGACCGGTCGTCTGGAGTGCTGCGTCCAGGAGGGCCGGGTGCACGCCGAAGCCGTCCGATCCAGTGCCGGGGAGGCCTTCGGGCAGGGCCACTTCGGCGTGGATCGCGTCCGCGGTGCGCCATGCGGCGCGCAGGCCCCGGAATGCCGGGCCGTAGGCGACGCCCCGGGCTTCGAGCAGCCCGTAGAGTTCGTCCACGTCCAGGGGGACCGCGTCGGGCGGGGGCCACGTGCCGGCCGGTTCGGCGCTGTCGTCCCGGTCGGCCGAGGGGTCCCGGGGGCCGACCGTGCCGGTCGCGTGCCGGGTCCAGGGCCGGTCGGCGGCGCCGGGGGCGGCCTCGGGCCGGGAGTGGAACTCCACCGGGCGCCGCCCCGTGCCGTCCTCGGCACCCACCCGTACGCGCAGTTGCACGGCCTGGTCGTCGGCGGCGTCGCCGGGCAGCAGCAGCGGGGCGGCGAGGGTCAGTTCCTCCACGAGAGCGCAGCCGAGGCGGCGGCCCACGTGCGCGGCCAGCTCCACCAGGGCCGCGCCGGGCAGGATCACGGCTCCGGCCACGGCGTGGTCGACCAGCCAGGGGTGTGTGGCCGCGGAGAGCCGGCCGGTGAAGAGGGTGCCCGCGTCGTCGGGCAGTTCGACCTCGGCCCCGAGCAGCGGGTGGTCCACGGCGGACTGGCCGACGGCCGCCTGGTCCCGGGCCGCCGGCAGGGCGTCGAGCCAGTAGCGGCGTCGCTGGAAGGCGTAGGTCGGCAGGTCCACCCGCTGGGCGCCAGTTCCCGCGAACAGCCGCTCCCAGTCGACGCGCAGGCCCCGGACGTGTGCCCCGGCGAGGGCGAGCTGGAGCCGGCGGAGCCCTCCGGCCCCGCGCCGCAGGGTGTCGAGCACCAGCGTCTCCGGGGCGCCCACTTCGGCGGCCGTGTCCTCGATCGCGTACATCAGGGCGGGCTGGGGGCTGGACTCGATGAAGACGCGGTGCCCGGCCGCGAGGAGCGCGCGGGTCGCCCGCTCGAACTCGACGGTCTGTCGGAGGTTGCGGTACCAGTACTCGGCGTCCAGGGCCTTCGTGTCCAGCAGGCCGCCGGTCACGCTGGAGTAGTAGGGCACCGCACCCGGAAGGGGGGTGATGCCGTCCAGGTCGGACAGCAGGCGCTCCCGGATCTCCTCCACGTGTGAGGAGTGCGACGCGTAGTCGACATCGATGGTGGTCGCCCACACCCCTTCCTCCAGGAGTTCCTCCACCAGTGCCGTGACCGCGTCCGCGTCGCCCGACACCACCGACGACGAGGGGCCGTTGACCGCCGCCACCGACAGCCGGCCCGCCCACGGGGCGATCCGCTCCCGCGCCACGTCCACCGGCAGAGGCAGCGAAGCCATCCCTCCCCCGCCCGCCAGCGCCGCCACCGCACGGGAACGCAGCGCGACCACACGGGCCCCGTCGTCGATACTCAGAGCGCCCGCCACGCAGGCGGCCGCGATCTCGCCCTGGGAGTGGCCGACCACAGCGTCCGGAACGACGCCGAAGGCACGCCACACCTCCGCCAGCGACACCATCACCGCCCACAGCACCGGCTGAACCACGTCCACCCGCGAAAGCAGCAGCTCCGAGCCCAGCGCCTCCGTCAAGGACCAGTCCACAAAAGGCGCCAGAGCCCGGCCGCACTCCGCCATCCGCCCCGCGAACACCTCCGAGTCGTCCAACAACCCCGCAGCCATCCCCACCCACTGCGAACCCTGGCCCGGGAACACCAGCACCGAACGGCCCGGGAGCAGCCCGCCGCCGGCCATCACGTCCGCCGAGCCCACGCCCCGCGACAGGTCGGCGACACCGGCCAGCAGCTCGCCCCGGTCCGCCCCCACCACCACCGCACGCTCCGCGAACCGCGAACGCCCCACCGCCAGCGAATGCCCCACGTCCAGCACGCTCAGGCCCGGTTCCGCCACCACCCGCTCGTACAGCGCCGCCGCCTGGGCGCGCAGCGCATCCGGAGTGCGCGCCGACAGGATCCAGGGGACGGCGGCGAGCGCCGGTTCCGGCGCGGCGGGCCGGTCGACCGGCTCGTCGGTGGCAGCCGTTGCGTCGGTGCCGGCCATTGCGTCGGCCCGGGCGGTGAGGGCCTGTTCGAGGACGACGTGGGCGTTGGTCCCGCTGGCACCGAAGGAGGACACCCCGGCCCGGCGCGGCCGTCCCGTTTCCGGCCAGGGGGTGGCCTCGGTGAGCAGGGAGACGGCTCCCTCGGTCCAGTCGATGCGGGGCGAGGGGCGGTCGACGTGCAGGGTGCGCGGCATCACGCCGTGCCGCATCGCGAGCACCGACTTGATCACCCCGCCCACGCCCGCGGCGGCCTGGGTGTGGGACAGGTTGGACTTCAGCGATCCCAGCCGCAGCGGCCGCCCGGCGGGCCGGTCCTGCCCGTACGTGGCCAGCAGCGCCTGGGCCTCGATGGGGTCGCCGAGGGTCGTGCCGGTGCCGTGCGCCTCCACCATGTCCACCTCGGACGGGGCGAGTCCGGCACGGGCGAGCGCCTCGTTGATGACGCGCTGCTGCGCGGGCCCGTTCGGGGCGGTCAGCCCGTTGCTGGCGCCGTCCTGGTTGACGGCCGAGCCGCGGATGACGGCCAGGACGGGATGCCCCGCGCGCCGGGCGTCCGAGAGCCGTTCCAGCAGGAGCAGGCCCAGGCCCTCCCCGAACCCGGCTCCGTCCGCCGCGGCCGAGAAGGACTTGCTGCGCCCGTCGGGTGCCAGGCCGCGCTGGCGGCTGAACCCGACGTACAGGCCGGGGGTGGACATCACGGTCACCCCGCCGGCCAGGGCGAGGGCGGTGTCGCCGGAGCGCAGCCCCTGGCAGGCGAGGTGGACGGCGACCAGGGAGGACGAGCAGGCGGTGTCCAGGGTCACCGCCGGGCCTTCCAGGCCCAGGGTGTAGGCGATCCGGCCCGACGCGACGCTGGGGATGGTGCCGGTACCGAGGAAGCCTTCCACGTCGTCGGGCACCCGGCCGAGCCGGGACCCGTACTCGCTGTAGATCACTCCGGTGTAGACGCCGGTGCGGCTGCCGCGCAGGGTCGTCGGGTCGATGCCCGCGCGTTCCACCACCTCCCAGGACGCTTCCAGCAGCAGCCGCTGCTGCGGGTCCATGGCGAGGGCCTCGCGCGGGGAGATGCCGAAGAAGCCGGGGTCGAAGCCGGTCGCGTCGTGGAGGAAGCCGCCTTCACGGACGTAGAAGGTGCCGGGGGCGTCGGGGTCGGCGTCGAACCCGCCCTCGACGTCCCAGCCGCGGTCGGTGGGGAACGGCGAGACCGCATCCCGTTCCTTGACCAGCAGCTCCCAGAGGTCTTCCGGGGTGCGCACGCCGCCGGGGTAGCGGCAGCTCATCGCCACGATGGCGATCGGCTCGGCGGAGTCGTCGCGGAGCCGTCGGTTCTCCTGCCGCAGGCGCTGGTTGTCCAGCAGCGAGGCGCGCAGGGCGGCGACCACCTGGTCCGTGTCGGTGGGCATGGGGTTGGGCTTCTCCTTCTGCGGCTGTCGGTCAGTCACGTTCGCCGCCCAGGGCCATCCGGACGAGTTCGTCGACGGCCATGCCGTGGATGTCGGCGGCGGGAGCCGGTGTCTGCGGTCGGTCGGCGAGGTCCAGGAGCGCGTCGAGGAGACCGGCCCGCCGCAGTGCGGCGGGCGGGATCGCGGCGAGCAGGGAGCTGATCTCGTGGTCCTCGCGGTCCGCCCGGCCCGGCGTCCCGGCGGCCTTCCCGGCGGCGGCCGGTCCGCCCGGCCCGTCGGGTACCAGGCGCCCGGCGAGGTAGGCGGCGACGGCGGCCGGGGTGGGGTGGTCGAAGACCAGGGTCGCGGGCAGCCGGCGGCCGGTGGCGGCGCTGAGCCGGTTGCGGAGCTCGACGGAGGTGAGCGAGTCGAAGCCGAGGTCCTTGAACGCCTGGTCCGGGTCGACGGCCCCGGCTCCGCCGTGGCCGAGGACGTCGGCGACCCGGCTCCGTACCAGGTCGAGCAGGGTCTCGACGAGTTCGTCCGGGGTGAGGCCGGTCAGCCGGCGGCGCAGCGAGTCCGCTTCGGCGGCGTCCGCCCCGGAGGCGGGGCGGCGTGCGGTGCCGGGGACCAGGGCGGAGAGCAGGGCCGGGACGGGCGCGGTCCGGGCCGCCGTCCGGAGCCGGCCGAGGTCGATCTTGACCGGGACGAGCAGCGGTTCGTCCAGGGTGAGCGCCGCGTCGAACAGTGCCAGGCCTTCTTCGCTGCCGATGGCCGCCGTGCCTCCCCGGGACATGCGCCGCAGGTCGGCGGCGGTGAGCGTTCCGGTCATGGTGCTGCGGCGCGCCCACAGGCCCCAGGCGAGTGACTGGGCGGGCAGCTTCAGGGCCCGGCGGTGCTGGGCGAGCGCGTCGAGGAAGGCGTTGGCGGCCGCGTAGTTGCCCTGCCCGGCGTTGCCGACCGTGGCGGAGGCGGAGGAGAACAGGACGAAGGCCGACAGCGGCAGCTCACGGGTGAGGGCGTGCAGGTTGAGGGCCGCGTCGACCTTGGGCCGCAGTACGCGGCGCATCCGCCCGGGGGTCAGCGAGTCGACCGTCCCGTCGTCCAGGACGCCGGCCGCGTGGACGACCGCGCTCAGCGGACGGTCGGCGGGGATGCCGGCGAGCAGGGCGGCGAGCGCGTCCCGGTCGGCGACGTCACAGGCCTCCACATCCACCCGGGCGCCGAGTCCGCGCAGTTCGGCGGCGAGGTCGGCCAGGCCCGGGGCGTCCACGCCCCGCCTGCCGACGAGCAGCAGGTTCCGTACGCCGTGCGCGGTCACGAGGTGCTGCGCCACCAGGCCGCCGAGCGCGCCTCCTGCCCCGGTGACCAGGACGGTTCCCCCGGCCGCGGCGATACCGGACGGCGTGTCCGTGCCCGGGTTCGGGTCCGTGGCGGCGGTGGCCCTGGTGAGGCGGGCGGCGAGGAGTTGTCCCTCGCGTATCGCCAGTTGGGGTTCCGTTCCGGCCAGTGCCCGGGGCAGCAGGCCGGTCACGGCGGCCGGGTCGTCGGTGTCGATCAGCAGGAAGCGGTCGGGGTGCTCGGACTGGGCGGAGCGGACGAGGCCGCGGACCGCGGCGCCGGTGAGGTCGGTGACCTGCTCGCCGGCGGCCGTGGAGACCGCGCCCCGGGTGACGAGTACGAGCCGGGTGCCGTCGTCCCACCGCGGGTCGGCCAGCCAGTCCTGGACCAGCCGCAGGGCGTCGTCCAGTGCGGCGTGCACGGATGCCGCGTCGGGCGGGGACGGGATGTCCGGGGTGTGGTCGCACCAGGCCAGCACCGCGGAGGGCGACGGCGCTCCGCCGTCCAGCGCGGCAGCGAGCGCGGCCAGGTCCGGATGGCCGTCCGGGAAGAGCTCCCGGCCGCCGAGGACAGCCCATATCCCGAGGGGGTCGGCGGGTGCGGTGGCGGGCGCCGGCGACCACTGCAGCCGGTAGAGGGACTCCGGGCCTCCGCCCGGGCGGAGGGTGTCGAGGTCGATCGGGCGGACGGCGAGCGCCTCGACCGACGTGACCGGGAGGCCGTTCGGGTCGGTCGCGTCGATCGACACCGATCCGTCCGGCGCGAAGCCGAGCCGTACCCTGAGCGCGGTGGCTCCGGAGGCGTGCAGCCTGACGCCGCTCCAGGAGAACGGAAGTCCGGCGGACGGTCGGTCCGGGCCCGGCTCGGCTTCCTGCTGAGCGCGCAGGAACAGCCCCTGGAGGGCGGCGTCCAGAAGGGCGGGGTGGACGCCGAAGTCGGAGGCGGACCGGTGCTGGTCCTCGGGCAGGCGCACCTCGGTGAAGATCTCCTCGCCCCGGCGCCAGGCAGTGGTGAGCCCGCGGAAGGCGGGTCCGTAGCCGTATCCGGAGGCGTGGAACCGCTCGTACAGGTCGTCGACGGGGATCGGGACGGCGCCGGGCGGGGGCCAGGAGCCGGCGTCGTCCGGTACGGGTGCGGGCGACGGCTTGCGGGTCGTGGCGTCCGCGGTGAGTCGGCCGGTCGCGTGCGCGGTCCAGTGCGGGGTCACCACGTCCTCGCGGCAGGAGAACAGGTCCAGGGAGCGGCTGCCGTGCGCGTCCGCGGCGCCGACCCGCACTTGCAGGCGGACGGCGGTGTCGGCGGGTATCAACAGCGGTGACTGGAGCGTCAGTTCCTCCACCGTGTGGCATCCGGCCTCGTCGGCGGCGCGTACGGCGAGTTCCGCGAAGGCCGCGCCGGGCAGCAGGACCGTACCGGCCACGGCGTGGTCGGCGAGCCAGGGGTGGGTACGCAGCGACAACCGGCCGCTGAGCAGCAGTTCACCCGTGTCGGCCAGCTCGATGGCCGCTCCGAGGACGGGGTGGTCGGCCGGGTCGAGCCCGGCCGAGCCCACATCGGCCGCCACGGTGGGCGCCGGCTCGGGCCAGTAGCGGCTGCGCTGGAAGGCGTACGTCGGCAGCTCGACACGCCGCGCCCCCGGGAACGCACCCGACCACTCCACCCCCAACCCCCGCTCCCACGCACGCCCCACCGCACGCAGCACCTGAGCCGCACCACCCTCCCCGCGACGCAACGTCCCCAACACCGCGGCATCCACACCCGCGGCCTCCACCGACTCCCCCACCGCCACGCCCAACACCGCATGCGGACTCGACTCCACGAAGAACCGGAAACCCTCCCCCAGCAGCGCCTCCGTGGCCCTCCCGAACTCCACCGTCTCCCGCAGATTCCGGTACCAGTACCCGGCGTCCAGGGCCTCCGTGTCCAGCCAACCACCCGTCACCGTCGAGAAGAACGGCACCGAACCCGACCGGGGCACGACGCCGTCCAGATCGGAGAGCAACCGCTCACGAACCTCCTCCACATGCGCGGAGTGCGACGCGTAGTCGACCTCGATCAGACGCGCCCGCACCCCCTCCCCCACCAGCACATCGACCAGCCCCACCACCGCGTCCGCATCACCCGACACCACCGTCGACGACGGACCGTTCACCGCCGCCACCGACAACCGGCCCGCCCACGAGGCGATCCGCTCCCGTGCCACGTCCGCCGGCAACGGCAACGAGGCCATGCCACCCCGCCCCGCCAACGCCCCCACCGCACGGGAACGCAACGCCACCACCCCCGCCCCGTCCTCCAGACTCAGACCACCCGCCACACAAGCAGCCGCGACCTCACCCTGCGAGTGACCCACCACCGCATCGGCCACCACACCGAACGAACGCCACACCTCCGCCAGCGACACCATCACCGCCCACAGCACCGGCTGCACCACATCCACCCGCGCCAGCAACCGCTCCGAACCCAACGCATCCACCAACGACCAGTCGGTGTAAGGCGCCAGAGCCCGACCGCACTCCGCCATCCGCCCCGCGAACACCTCCGACTCGTCCAACAACCCCGCAGCCATCCCCACCCACTGCGAACCCTGACCCGGGAACACCAGCACCACACGACCGTCGACCGTGCGACCGCCGTCCCACGCCCCCGAGTCGTCGTCGGCCATCCGGCCCAGCAGGGTGCGGAGTTGGTCCCGGTCCCCGATCAGTGCCTTCCGGTACTCGAAGGCGGTGCGCGCATGCAGGGCGGACCCGATGTCGCGCGGGTCGGGTACGGGGCCGCCTTCGAGGTGGCGGCGCAGCCGGTCGGCCTGGAAGCGCAGTGCCTGCGGGCTCTTCGCCGACAGCAGCCAGGGCACCGCCGGCAGAGGGGTGCGCTCGGCCGGCGGGCCGTCGTCTTCCAGGGGGGTGTGTTCGAGGACGGTGTGGACGTTGGTGCCGCTCAGGCCGAAGGAGGACACCCCGGCCCGGAAGGGGCGACCGTGGGACGGCCAGGGCTGCTGCTCGGTCGCGAGGGCCACCGCTCCGCGCGTCCAGTCGACGTGGTCGGAGGGCCTGCCGACGTGCAGGGTGCGGGGCACCTGCCCGTGGTGCATGGACAGCACCGTCTTGATGACCCCTGCCACGCCCGATGCCGCCTGGGCGTGGCCGAGGTTGGATTTGAGGGAGCCGACCAGCAGGGGCCGGTCGGCGGGCCGGTCCTGGCCGTACGTGGCCAGCAGGGCCTGGGCCTCGATGGGGTCGCCGAGGGTGGTGCCGGTGCCGTGCGCCTCCACCACGTCCACCTCGGACGCCGTCAGGCCCGCGTCCGCCAGCGCCGCCCGGATCACCCGCTGCTGGGAGGGGCCGTTGGGGGCGGAGAGTCCGTTGCTGGCGCCGTCCTGGTTGACGGCGGAGCCGCGTACCACCGCCAGTACCGGGTGGCCGTTGCGGCGGGCGTCCGACAGCCGCTCCAGCAGCAGGACGCCGACGCCCTCGCCCATGCCCATGCCGTCCGCGTCGTCCGAGAAGGCCTTGCAGCGGCCGTCCTCGGCGAGTCCCCGCTGACGGGAGAAGCTGATCAGGGCACCGGGGGTCGCCATCACGGCGACGCCGCCGACCAGGGCGAGGGAGCAGTCGCCGCCGCGCAGCGCCCGGCCGGCGAGGTGCATGGCGACGAGTGAGGAGGAGCAGGCCGTGTCGACGGTCACCGCGGGGCCTTCGAGGCCCAGGGTGTAGGCGACCCGGCCGGATACGACGCTGGGTGCGCTGCCGGTGAGCAGGTGGCCGTCTCCCTCCTCCGACCGGGCCACGACCGCCGCGTAGTCGGCGTAGTTGACGCCGGTGAACACTCCGGTGCGGCTGCCGCGCAGGGCGGCCGGGTCGATGGCGGCGCGTTCGATCGCCTCCCAGGTGGTTTCCAGGAGCAGCCGCTGCTGGGGGTCCATGGCCAGGGCCTCGCGCGGCGAGATGCCGAAGAACTCCGCGTCGAAGTCGGCGGCGTCGTGGAGGAAGCCGCCCCGCCGGGTGGTCGAGGTGCCGGGGCGGTCGGGGTCGGGGTCGTAGAGGGCTTCGACGTCCCAGCCGCGGTCGGTGGGGAGGTCCGAAACGGCGTCGCCACCGTCGGCGAGCAGGCGCCACAGGTCTTCGGGCGTGCCGATGCCGCCGGGGAAGCGGCAGGCCATGGACACGATCGCGATCGGCTCGTCGGGCGCGGGCGGGTGTGCGGCGGCGTCCGGGTCGGAGGGGCGCGGCTCGGCGGCCGGCCGGCCGAGCAGTTCGGCGCGGATCTCCCGGGCGAGCGCGGTGGACGACGGGTGGTCGAAGATCAGGGTGGACGGCAGCCGCAGTCCGGTGGCGGTGTTGAGCCGGTTGCGGAGTTCGACCGCGGTGAGGGAGGCGAAGCCCATGTCCTGGAAGGCCTTGCCCGGCCGGATCGTGTCCGCCGAGGGATGGCCGAGGACGGCTGCCGCGTGGGTGCGGACCAGGTCGAGCAGCAGGCGGTGCTGTTCGGATTCACCGAGGGCGGCGAGCCGTTGGCGCAGCAGCGCGGCGGCGGGTGCCAACGTGTCGTCGGCCGTCGTCTCCAGGGCGCGGCGGGCTTCGGGGATGCCGGTGAGCAGCGGGCTGGGGCGGGTGGAGGTGAAGACGGCGGCGAACCGCTCCCAGTCGACGTCGGCGACGGTGAGTACGGTCTCGTCGTCGTCCAGTGCCTGTCGCAGGGCGTGGAGCGCGAGGTCGGGGGCGAGCCGGGGCAGGCCGTGCTCCTCCAGTTTGAACAGGTCGGCGTCCTCCCCGGCGAGGCGCTCCTGCCAGGGGTTCTCGGCCTGCCAGATGCCCCAGTCGACGGTGGTGGCGGTGAGGCCGCGGGCCCGGCGGTGCTGGGCCAGGGCGTCGAGGTAGGCGTTGGCCGCGGCGTACGCGCCGTGGTCGCCGCTGCCCCAGACTCCGGCGATCGAGGAGAACAGGACGAAGGCGTCGAGTTCGCGGTCGAGCAGGGCGTCGAGGTGTTCGGCGCCGGCGGCCTTGGCGGCGACGATCTGCTCGAACGCGGACATCGGTGTGCCGTCCAGGGGGGCGAGCGCGACGAAGGCGGCCGCGTGGACGACCGCGGTGACCGGGTCACCCGCCGTCTCCAGGCCGGTGAGCAGCGCCGCCACGGCCTGCCGGTCGGCCAGGTCGCAGACGGGCAGGGTCAGTCGTACGCCGAGGGCGGCCAGTTCCGCGGCGAGTTCGGCCGCGCCGGGCGCCTGGGGGCCGCGGCGGCCGGGCAGGACGAGGTGGGTGGCGCCGCTGCGGGCCAGCCAGCGGGCGAGGTGCGGGCCGACGGCTCCGGTGCCGCCGGTCAGCAGGACGGTGCCGCGGGGCTTCCAGTGCTGCGTGCGGCCGTCGTTCCGGGGGGCGCGCCGAAGGCGGCGGGCCAGGAGGCCGGTGGGGCGCAGGGCGAGCTGGTCCTCGCGGCCGGCGCCGTCCGTGCCGGTGCCGGCACCGGAGGCCGTCAGTACGGCGGCGAGCCTGGCCCTGGCGCGGGCGTCGAGTTCCGGCGGCAGGTCGATGAGTCCGCCCCAGCGCGCGGACACTTCCAGCGCGGCCACCAGCCCGGTGCCCCAGACCAGTGCCTGGCGGGGGTGGGTGACCGGGTCGTCCGGGCCCGTGGACACCGCCCCGGCGGTGGCGCACCAGAGGGGTGCCGTGAGGGCGAGGTCGCCCAGGGCCTGCACCAGGGCGACGGTGAGTGCCGTCCCGGCGGGCAGGGCCGGGTGATCGGGGTGGGGCTGGTCGGCGGCGGCCAGCAGCGACAGCACACCCGTCGGGACGCGGTCGCCGAGGGCGGTGGCGAGCGTGTCCGCGAGGTCCGTGCGGCGGACGGCGCCGGCCGTGAGTTCGGCCGTGACGACGGTGGCGCCCGCTTCGGTGAGGGCGAGCAGCGGGCCGCGTACCCGTGCGTCGTCGTCGTGTCCGGCGGGCAGGACGACGAGCCAGGTGCCGGCGGCGGGGGTGGCGGCCGGCGGGTCGGGCAGGGGCTGCCAGCCGATGCGGTAGCGCCAGGAGTCGATGACGCTCTGCTCGCGCCGCTGCTTGCGCCAGCCGCGCAGGGCCGGCAGTACGGGGGCGAGGGCGTCCTCGTCGACGGCGAGGTGGGCGGCGATCTCGGCCGGGGCGTCGTGGTCGACCATGTGCCAGAAGGCCGTGTCGTGCGGGTCGGCGGCGGCCGGTCCGGTGTCGGGCAGCGCCTCCGGCTCCAGCCAGTAGCGCCGCAGCTGGAAGGGGTACCCGGGCAGGGCGGTCGGTCGGGCACCGGTGCCGGCGTACACCGCGGACCAGTCGACGGCCGCGCCCGCCACCCACAGTTCGGCGGCCGAGCGCAGGGCGCGGCGCAGTCCGCCGTCGTCGCGGCGCAGGGTGCCGACGACGACGGGCGGCTCCGCGGCGCCGGTGGCCTCGGCGGTGTCCTGGAGGGCCATGGTCAGCACCGGGTGCGGCGACACCTCGACGAAGACCTCGTGGCCCTGCTCGACCAGGGAGCGCACGACCGCCTCGAAGCGGACGGTCCCGCGGAGGTTGCGGTACCAGTAGTCGGCGTCCATGGCCGTGGTGTCGAGCCGGTCGCCGGTGACGGTGGAGAACAGCGGGATCCGGGCCGGGAGCGGCCGGACGCCGGCGAGCGCGGCCAGCACCTCGGACCTGATCCGTTCGACCTGGGCCGAGTGCGAGGCGTAGTCCACGGGAACGGAGCGGGCCCGTACGCCCTGTGCGGTGCAGTGGGCGAGCAGTTCGGCCAGGGCTCCGGTCTCCCCCGAGACCACCACGGCGGCGGGCCCGTTGACGGCGGCCACCGACAGCTTCTCGGCCCAGGGGGCGATCTCGGCGCGGACCCGGTCCTCGGGCAGGGACACCGCGACCATGCCGCCGAGGCCGGCCAGCGCCCGGATGGCCCGGCTGCGCAGGGCGACAACCTTCGCCCCGTCCTCCAGGCTCAGCGCTCCCGCCACCACGGCGGCGGCGATCTCTCCCTGGCTGTGCCCGACCACGGCGTCGGGCCGGATGCCCCAGGACTCCCAGTGCGCGGCCAGTGACACCATCACCGCCCACAGCACCGGCTGCACCACGTCCACCCGTTCCAGGGAGGGTGCCCCGGGCTCGCCCTCCAGGACGGCGGGGAGCCGCCAGTCGACGTGGGCGGAGAGGGCGGCGTCGCAGGCGGCGAGGCGGTCCCGGAAGGCGGGGCTGTCGGCGAGCAGGTCCCGGGCCATGCCGGCCCACTGGGCGCCCTGGCCCGGGAACACCAGCGCCGTCCGGCCCTCGACGACCCGGCCGGTGCCCACGACGACGTCGGCGGGCGCGGCCGGGGCCGGGCCGGCGGGGAGGTCCGTGCCCGGTCCGGACAGGGCGGCGAGCCCGTTCAGCAGCGCGGGGTGCCCGTCGCCGATCACCACGGCCCGGTGTTCGAAGGCGGACCGGGTGGTCGCCAGCGAGAACCCGGTGTCGGCCGGCCGTGCGGGCGCGTCCGTGGCGAGCCGAGCGTGCAGCCGGGCCGCCTGGTCCCCGAGCGCGGACGCGGTGCGCCCGGACAGCACCCAGGGCAGCACGGCCCCGGGCGCGCCCGGCCCGGTCACGGTGTCCGGACCGTCGGTCACGGCTTCCGGTCCGTCGGCCGGTTCCGGCTCCGGTGCCTGTTCGAGGATGACGTGCGCATTGGTGCCGCTCATGCCGAACGAGGACACCCCGGCCCGGCGCAGCCGGTCGACGGCGGGCCAGTCGCGGGCCTCGGTGAGGAGTTCGACGGCGCCCGAGGACCACTCGACGTGCGGGGTGGGCGCGTCCACGTGCAGGGTGCGCGGCATGACACCGTGCCGCAGCGCGAGGACCGTCTTGATGACCCCGGCGACCCCGGCGGCGGCCTGGGTGTGCCCGATGTTCGACTTCAGCGACCCCAGCCACAGCGGACGCCCGGCGGACCGGTCCCGGCCGTACGTGGCCAGCAGCGCATCGGCCTCGATGGGGTCGCCGAGGGTGGTTCCGGTGCCGTGCGCCTCCACCAGGTCCACCTCGGACGCGGTCAGGCCCGCGTCCGCGAGCGCCGCCCGGATCACCCGCTGCTGGGAGGGGCCGTTGGGCGCGGTCAGGCCGTTGCTGGCGCCGTCCTGGTTGATCGCCGAACCGCGCAGCACGGCCAGCACCGTACGGCCGTTGCGGCGCGCGTCCGACAGCCGCTCCAGCAGCAGCATCCCCACACCCTCGCCCCAGCCGGTACCGTCCGCGGCCGCCGCGAACGGCTTGCAGCGGCCGTCCGGGGACATCGCGCCCTGCCGGCTGAACTCGACGAACACCGCCGGGAGCGCCATCACGCTGACCCCGCCGGCGAGGGCCAGCGAGCACTCACCGGCCCGCAGGGCCCGTGCCGCGAGGTGCAGCGCCACCAACGAGGCCGAACAGGCGGTGTCCACGGTGACGGCGGGGCCTTCGAGTCCGAGCGCGTAGGACACCCGCCCGGACATCACGCTCATCGAGTTCCCCGTCATCAGGAACCCCTGGACGGCTTCGGCGGCGCCGGGGCCCAGCGTCGCGTACCCCTGGTCGATGGCCGCGGCGTACACCCCGGTACGGCTGCCCCGCAGGGTGAGCGGGTCGATGCCGGCCTGCTCGACGGCCTCCCAGGACGCCATCAGCAGGAGCCGCTGCTGTGGGTCCATCGCGACCGCCTCGCGGGGCGAGATGCCGAAGAACTCCGGGTCGAAGTCCGCCGCGCCGTCGAGGAACGCCCCCCGCCCGGGGACCGTGCCGCCGGACGGCCAGGCGGCTTCCCAGCCGCGGTCGCCGGGGACGGGCGCGACGGTGTCACGGCCTTCGGCGAGCAGTTCCCACAGGTCCTCCGGGGTGCGGACGCCGCCGGGGAAGCGGCAGCTCATCGCCACGATCGCGATCGGCTCGCTGGTGCGGGCCTCGGCCTCCCGGAGCCGCTGCCGGGTGTCCCGCAGGTCGATGGTCACCCGGTTGAGGTAGTCGCGCATCCTCTGGTCGCTCACTGGACACCGCTGCTTTCGTCTCGGGCTGCTCGGGTCTCGTCTCGGGGTGCGCGGGGTGCGCGGACCGTCGCCCTGGTCATGCGGATCCCAACTGCCGGTCGATGTAGTCGAACACCTCGTCGTCGCTGGCCGCCGTGATCAGGTCGGGGGCGAGGTCGTCCACGTCACCGATGGGGCGGACGGGGGTGGCCGGTGTCCCGCCGGGCAGCGGGCGGGACAGCACTTCCCTTAGCCGGGCGGCGAGTTCGTCGCTGACGCCGTCCGGCGGCAGGGCGTCGAGCAGGGTCTCCAGGCTGTCGAGCCCGGCCCGGACCGCCGCGTCGCCGCTCGGGCGGGCGGCGGCGGCCCGCTCGGCGAGGTGGCGTGCCAGTGCCTCCGGGGTGGGGTGGTCGAAGACGAGCGCGGCCGGCAGCCGCAGCCCGGTCGAGGACGCCAGCCGGTTGCGCAGTTCGACCCCGGTGAGGGAGTCGAAGCCGACGTCCTTGAACGGGCGGGCCGGGCGGATCAGGTTCGGCGAACTGTGGCCGAGCACCGCCGCGGCGTTGCCGCGCACCAGGTCCAGCAGGGTCCGGTACAGCTCGGCCTCGGGCAGCTCGGCGAGCTGCCGCGCCATCGAGCGGGCCGGCGCCTCGGCGGTGGCGGCGCCGGTACGGGCGGGGCGGACCAGGCCGCGGAGCACGGCGGGCAGCCGGTCGTCCGCCCGCAGCACGGACGGGGCGATCCTGGCCGCGAGCCGGTAGGCGTACGGGGAGTCCAGTGCCGCGTCGAACAGGGCCAGGCCCTCCGCCGAGGTCAGCGCGCCCGCCCCGGTGCCCCGGCCCGCGGTGACCGCGGCGGTCATCTCGCTGCGCTCCTCCCACAGGCCCCAGCCGATCGACAGGCCGGGCAGCCCCTCGGCCCGGCGTTCGGCGGCGAGGGCGTCGAGGACCGCGTTGGCGGCGGCGTAGTTCGCCTGCCCGGCCGCGCCGAACTGGGCCGCGCCCGAGGAGAACAGGACCAGCGCCGCCAGGTCGAGGTCCCGGGTGAGTTCGTGCAGGGCCAGCGCCGCGTCCGCCTTGGGGCGCAGGACGCGGTCGAGCCGGTCCGGAGTCAGCCCGGCGATGGTGGCGTCGTCCAGGACCCCGGCCGCGTGGACGACGGCGGTCAGCGGGTGCGCGGCGGGCACCGACCCGAGCAGGGCGGCGAGCGCGGCGCGGTCGGCGACGTCGCAGGCCGCGACGGTCACCGACGCCCCGAGCCCGGTCAGCTCCCGTACCAGCTCCGGCATGCCGTCGGCGGCCCCGCCCCGGCGGCCCGCCAGCAGCAGGTGCCGGGTGCCGTGCGCGACGACCAGGTGCCGGGCCAGGAGCCGTCCCAGGGTGCCGGTGGCCCCGGTGACCAGGACGGTCCCTTCGGGATCCGGCGGAGCGGGCAGCAGCAGGACGTTCTTGCCGACGCCCCGGGCCTGGCTGAGCGAGCGCAGGGCGGCCGGGGCCTGCCGGACGTCCCAGCCGGTGACCGGCAGGGGACGCAGCACTCCCTGCTCGAACAGGCCCAGGACGTCGGCGAGCATCTCGCCGATGCGCTCCGGACCGGCCTCCATCAGGTCGAACGCCCGGTAGCGCACCCCGGGGTGCTGCCGGGCGACCTCCCCGGGGTCGCGCACGTCGGTCTTGCCCATCTCCACGAACCGGCCGCCGTTCGGCAGCAGCCGCAGACCGGCGTCGACGAACTCCCTTGCCAGACTGTCGAGTACGACGTCGACGCCCCGTCCGCCGGTGGCCGTCAGGAACTTCTCGGCGAAGTCGGTGGTCCGGGTCGAGGCGATGTGCGCGGCGTCCAGTCCGCCGGCCCGCAGGACGTCCCACTTGGCGGGGGAGGCGGTCGCGAACACCTGCGCACCGGCGTGCCTGGCGAGCTGCACCGCCGCCATGCCGACACCGCCGGCCGCGGCGTGGACCAGGACCGATTCCCCGCGCCGCAGTCCGCCGAGATCGAACAGACCGTAGTAGGCGGTCAGGAACACCACCGGCACGGATGCGGCGCGGGCGAAGGACCAGCCCGCCGGAATCCGGGCGACGGTGCGGCGGTCGGCGACGGCGGTCGGGCCGAACGCGCCCCCGAAGATCCCCATCACCCGGTCCCCTGGCACCAGGTCGTCCACACCCGGGCCCACCTCGATGACGGTTCCGGCGCCCTCACTGCCCAGGCCCTGCTGTTCGGGGTCGGGGTCCAGGCCGAGCGCGGCGATGACGTCGTGGAAGTTCAGCCCGGCGGCGCGCACCGCGATCCGTACCTCGCCCTTGCCCAGCGGGGCGAGGGCCGCAGGAGCGGGCTCCGCCGCGATGTCCTCCAGGGCGCCCCGGCCGTCGGTGGTGAGCCGCCAGGCGGCGCCGTCCGGCAGGGACAGCGTGCCGTCCGGCCGGCCGCCGCGGACCAGCCGCGGCAGCAGCGGCGGGCCGGTCCGCAGCGCCAGCTCGGGTTCCCCGGCGGCGAGCGCCGTGGGCAGGGCGTCCGCCGGCTCGCCGGTCCCGGCCGCGTCGATGAGGACGAAGCGCCCGGGGTGCTCGGCCCGCGCGCTGCGCACCAGGCCCCACAGGGCGGCCTGGGCGGGATCGACGGGACGGTCGACCGGTCCGGTGCGGACCGCGTCCCTGGTGACCAGGGCCAGCCTGGCCGCGGCGAACCGCTCGTCGGCCAGCCACTGCTGGACGAGGGCGAGGCCCTGGTGCGCGGTGGCGCGGACCCGGTCGGCGGGGTCGGGCAGGTCGGCGGTGGCGATGGCCGCCACGATCACCTCGGGGAGGGCGGCGCCCGCTTCGAGGGCGGCCCCCAGGGCGTCGATGTCCTGCCATGACACCGCGCCGGGGACGGCACCGCCGAGGGCGGCCCAGGTGGGCGCGGCGCTGTCGGCCGGCTCGGTGGCCGGGGTCCAGTCGAGGCGGTACAGCAGGTCGGCGTGGGCGGTCGCGGAGAGCGGCCCGCCCGCGGCCGCAGGCCGCAGCAGCAGGGCCTCCACGCCGAGCACCTGCCGTCCGGACAGGTCGTGGGCGTACAGGGTCACGGCGTCCGGCGCGTCGGTGGCGAGCCGCACGCGCAGCGTGGTGGCCCCGGTGATCCCGCTGGTCACACCGGTCCAGCTGAAGGGCAGCCGGGCCCGGCCGTCCTGGCCGGGCAGCAGCGCGGCGATCTGGAGGGCCGCGTCCAGCAGCGCGGGGTGCACCACGCATCCGGCGGCGTCGGCGTGCTGCGGCTCCGGCAGCACGACCTCGGCGAACACCTCACCGCCGCGGAGCCACGCGGCACGGATGCCGCGGAAGGCGGGGCCGTAGTGGTAGCCGGCCTCGGCGAAGCGCTCGTAGAGGTCGCCGGTGTCCACGGGTTCGGCACCGGACGGCGGCCAGCTCAGCAGACCGGCCGCGGCTCCGGCCGGGTCCCCGGCGGGCCGGGGTGCCAGGGTGCCGGTGGCGTGCTCGGTCCAGGGCGCGTCGGCGTCCCGTGTCGTACGGGCGAACACACTGAGCCTGCGCCGGCCGTCGCCGTCGGGCGCGGCGACCCGGAGTTGCACGTGGACGGCTCCCTCGTCCGGGAGCACGAGCGCCGATCCGAGGGTGAGTTCCTCGACCTCCGGGCAGTCCGCCTCGGCGCCGGCACGCAGCGCGAGTTCGAGGAAGGCCGTGCCGGGGAACAGGACGACGCCCGACACCGCGTGGTCGGCGAGCCAGGGGTGGGTGTGCAGCGAGATCCGGCCGCTGAGCAGCAGCTCATCGGAGTCCGCAACCTGCACCGCCGCACCGAGCAGCGGGTGCCCGGTCGTGGCGAGACCCGCCGAGGCGATGTCCCGGCTCGTGGTCGGAACGTCGAGCCAGTAGCGGCTGCGCTGGAAGGCGTACGTCGGCAGCTCGACGCGCCGCGCCCCCGGGAACGCACCCGACCACTCCACCCCCAACCCCCGCTCCCACGCACGCCCCACCGCACGCAGCACCTGCGCCGCACCGCCCTCCCCGCGACGCAACGTCCCCAACACCGCGGCATCCACACCCGCGGCCTCCACCGACTCCCCCATCGCCACGCCCAACACCGCATGCGGGCTGGACTCGACGAAGAACCGGAAGCCCTCCCCCAGCAGCGCCTCCGTGGCCCTCCCGAACTCCACCGTCTCCCGCAGGTTCCGGTACCAGTACCCGGCGTCCAGGGCCTCCGTGTCCAGCCAACCACCCGTCACCGTCGAGAAGAACGGCACCGAACCCGACCGGGGCACGACGCCGTCCAAGTCGGCGAGCAACTGCTCGCGGACCTCCTCCACATGCGCGGAGTGCGACGCGTAGTCGACCTCGATCAGACGCGCCCGCACCCCCTCCCCCACCAGGACGTCGACCAGCCCCACCACCGCGTCCGCATCACCCGACACCACCGTCGACGACGGACCGTTCACCGCCGCCACCGACAACCCCGCCCACGAGGCGATCCGCCCCCGTGCCACGTCCGCCGGCAACGGCACCGACGCCATCCCGCCCCGCCCCGCCAACGCCCCCACCGCACGGGACCGCAACGCCACCACCCGCGCCCCGTCCTCCAGACTCAGACCACCCGCCACACAAGCAGCCGCGATCTCACCCTGCGAGTGACCCACCACCGCATCGGCCACCACACCGAACGAACGCCACACCTCCGCCAGCGACACCATCACCGCCCACAGCACCGGCTGCACCACATCCACCCGCGCCAGCAACCGCTCCGAACCCAACGCATCCGTCAAGGACCAGTCCACAAAAGGCGCCAGAGCCCGACCGCACTCCGCCATCCGCCCCGCGAACACCTCCGACTCGTCCAACAACCCCGCAGCCATCCCCACCCACTGCGAACCCTGACCCGGGAACACCAGCACCGAACGACCGGAAACCAAGCCGCCGCCGGACACCGCAGTACCCTGCGACAGCGCGGCCAGGTGCCCGGCAAGGTCCTCCTCCGTACCCACCAGCACCGCGCGGTGCCCCAGCGCGCTGCGGCCCGTGGCCAGGGAGAAGGCCACGTCCGCGGCACGGACGTCCGACCCGTCTCCGATCCGGGCCGACAGCGCCGCAGCCTGGGCGCGCAGCGCCTCCGGCGTGCGGGCCGAGAGGAGCAGGGGGACGGCGGCCGGCACGGTCTCCGGTGTCCCTGCCCCCTCGACGGGCGTGTCCGCGGAAGCTGTCGGGTCGGCCGGGGCCTGTTCGAGGACGACGTGGGCGTTGGTGCCGCTGACGCCGAAGGAGGACACCCCGGCCCGGCGCGGACGTCCCGTGTCGTCCCACCCACGGGCCTCCGTCAGCAGCCGGCCGGCTCCCGCGGACCAGTCCACCTCGGGCGTCGGGCCGTCCACGTGCAACGTCCTCGGCATCACCCCGTGCCGCAGGGCGAGCACCGACTTGATGACCCCCGCCACACCGGCGGCAGCCGAAGCGTGTCCGATGTTGGACTTCAGCGAGCCGATCCACACGGGACGGTCCGCCGGACGGCCCTGCCCGTACGTCGCCAGCAGCGCCTGAGCCTCGATCGGGTCACCCAGCCGCGTCCCCGTACCGTGCGCCTCCACCACGTCCACCTCGGACGCCGACAGCCCCGCGTCCGCCAGCGCCGCCCGGATCACCCGCTGCTGCGACGGACCGTTCGGCGCCGTCAGACCATTGCTCGCACCGTCCTGGTTCACCGCCGAACCACGGACCACCGCCAGCACCGGATGCCCGTTGCGCCGCGCGTCCGACAACCGCTCCACCAACAGCATCCCCACGCCCTCGCCGAAGGCGGTCCCGTCGGCCGCCGCGGCGAAGGACTTGCAGCGGCCGTCCGGGGCGAGGCCGCCCTGTCGGCTGAACTCGACGAACAGTTCGGGGCTGCACATCACGTTGACGCCGCCGGCCAGCGCCAGCGAGCACTCGCCCGACCGCAGCGCCCGCACCGCCAGGTGCAGGGCCACCAGCGAGGACGAGCACGCCGTGTCCACGGTGACCGCAGGGCCTTCCAGGCCGAAGAAGTAGGCCAGCCGTCCGGAGACGATGCTTCCCGAGTTGCCGGTGCCGAGGAATCCTTCGACGTCCTCGGGGATGTAGGGCAGCAGCCGGGCGGCGTAGTCCTGCTGCATCAGGCCGACGTACGTGCCGACCGGGGCGCCGCGCAGGGTGGACGGGTCGATGGCCGCGCGCTCGAAGAGTTCCCAGGTGGTTTCCAGGAGCAGCCGCTGTTGCGGGTCCATGGCCAGGGCCTCGCGCGGCGAGATGCCGAAGAACTCCGCGTCGAACTCGGCCGCGTCGTGGAGGAAGCCGCCGTGGCGGGTGACGGAGGTGCCGATGCTGTCGGGATCGGGGTCGTAGAGCGTGTCGGGGCTCCAGCCCCGGTCGGTGGGGAACCCGGAGATGCCGTCGCGGCCCTCGGCCAGCATCCGCCACAGGTCCTCGGGTGAGCGGACACCGCCGGGCAGGCGGCAGGCCGCGGAGACGATCGCGATCAGGTCGTCGTCCGCGTCCCGGTTCCGGTCGGCCGGCCTCGCGGGTCCGGCGGGCACGACGGCCGTGGCCGCTTCCGTGTCCGTGAGTCCGGCGCCCAGGAAGTCCGCGAGCGCCGCCGGGGTCGGGTGGTCGAACACCAGGCTGGCGGGGAGTCGCAGGCCGGTGGCGGCGTTCAGGCGGTTGCGCAGCTCCACCGAGGCCAGTGAGTCGAATCCCAGTTCGCGGAAGGCCCGTCCGGGGTCGAGGGCGTCCGGGGAGGCGTGGCCGAGGGCTGCTGCCGCGTGGGTGCGGACGAGTTCGACGAGCAGCCGGGTCCGTCCGGCGCCGTCGAGGGCCGCGAGGCGCAGGCGCAGGGCGTTGTCGTCGGCCCTCGCCTCCGCAGCCGTGGCCGCCCGGCGCGGCGGTGTGCGCACCAGGCCGCGCAGCAGCGGCGGCAGGGTGCCGTCCGCCGCCGCGGACCGCAGGGCCGCGGTGTCGAGGCGCATCGGGACCAGGGCGGCCCGGTCCACGGTGAGGGCGGTGTCGAAGAGCGCGAGCCCCCGCTCGGTGGAGAGCGGCGGCATCCCGGACCGGGCGAGGCGTCGCACGTCGTCCTCGTCCAGGTGTCCGGTGAGGGCGCTGGGCTGCTCCCACAGGGTCCAGGCCAGGGACTGGCCGGCCAGTCCCGCCACCCGGCGCTGGGCGGCCAGGGCGTCGAGGAAGGCGTTGGCGGCGGCGTAGTTGGCCTGGCCGGGGCCACCGAAGGTGCCGGCGGCCGAGGAGAAGAGCACGAAGTGCGTGAGGTCGAGGTCGCGGGTCAGTTCATGCAGGTGGAGGGCGGCGTCGACCTTGGGGCGCAGGACGGCGTCCACCCGTTCGGGGGTGAGTGCGGTGACGACGCCGTCGTCGAGGGTGCCCGCGGTGTGGACCACGGCGGTCAGCGGGTGCGCGGGCGGCAGGTCCGCGAGTACGGCGGCCAGGGCCGCCCGGTCGGCGGCGTCGCAGGCGACGACGGCGGTCTCGGCTCCCAGCGCGGCGAGCTCGGCCCGCAGTTCGTCGGCTCCGGCCGCGGCCGGGCCGCTGCGGGAGAGCAGGAGCAGGTGCCGGACGCCGTGGCCGGTGACCAGGCGGCGGGCGACGTGGGAGCCGAGCAGGCCGGTGCCGCCGGTGATGAGGACCGTGCCGTCCGGGTCGAAGGGCCGGAGGGGCCCTGCCGCACCGTCCGCGAGGTCCGGGTCGTTCCTGCGGGCCCGGACCAGCCGGGGTACGCGGACGTCGTCGCCGCGGACGGCGGTCTGCGGTTCTCCCGAGGCGAGGGCCGCGGCGACGCCCGCGGAGGTGCCGTGCCCGTCGTCGGCATCGGGGTCGAGGTCGAGCAGGGCGAAGCGCCCGGGGTGCTCGGACCGGGCCGAGCGGACCAGGCCCCAGAGTGCGCCGTGCGCGGGGTTGCGGACGTCCTCCCCGTCCCCGGCGCCGACCGCGCCCCGGGTGGCGAACACCAGGCGCGAGCCGGCGAAGCGGTCGTCGGCGAGCCAGGTGCGGACGTCGGCGAGGGCCTGGTGGACGGCGGCGCGGACCGCCGCGGCCGGTCCGGCCGTGTCGGCGGGCTCCGCACAGTCGAGCAGGACCGTTTCGGGCACCGGGGCTCCGGCGTCGACGGCGGCCAGCAGCGTGGCCAGGTCCGCCGTGCGGTGGACCGCTGCGCCGCTGCCGCGCAGGGGGGCGGTGACCCACTCCGTCGCGTAGAGGTCCTGGTGGCGGCCGTGGGGGGCGCGGTCGGCGCCGAGGCCGACCGTGCCCGCGGGCCGCAGGACCAGCGCGTCCACGGTCGCCACGGGGGCGCCGGTCGCGTCGGCGACGGCGAGCGCCACCGCGTCGGGCCCGACCGGGGCGAGCCGGACGCGGATCGCGTCGGCGCCGGTGGCGTGCAGGGTCACGCCGTTCCAGGAGAACGGCAGCCGTCCCTCGGGGTGGGCGTCCGCGCCGGGGGTGCCGGGCACGCCGGTGGCGTGCAGGGCCGCGTCCAGCAGGGCCGGGTGCAGGCCGAAGCGGGCGGCTTCGGGTGCGGGCCCGGCGGGCAGGACGGCCTCCGCGAACAACTCGTCGCCGCGCCGCCAGGCCGCGTGCAGTCCCTGGAAGGCGGGACCGTAGGTGAATCCGCCCGCCGCGAAGCGGTCGTACAGTCCGTCGAGGGCGAGGGGTTCGGCGCCGGGCGGCGGCCAGGGCATCGGCTCGTCGGCCTCGGCTCCTTCCGCGCCGTCCTGGGCCAGGACGCCTTCGGCGTGCCTGGTCCACCCGTCGTCGTCGGGGTCGCCGTCGGCGGGCGTGTCCGGCCGGGAGTGCAGGCTGAGCGGGCGGTGGCCCAGGGAGTCGGGGGCGCCCACGGTGAGGCGCAGCACGGTGCCGCCGTGTTCGGGCAGTACCAGGGGGGCCTCAAGGGTGAATTCCTCGACCCGGGGGCAGCCGACCCGGGCTCCGGCCTGGAGCGCGAGTTCCAGGAAGGCGGTGCCCGGGAGCAGTGCCCGGCCGCCGACGGCGTGGTCGGCGAGCCACGGGTGGGTGCGGGCCGACAGGCGGCCGGTGAGGAGCAGGCCGTCGCTGTCGGCGAGGACCACGACGGCGCCCAGCAGCGGATGGCCCGCGGGGGTCAGTCCGGCGGAGGTGACGTCGGCGACGGGCGCGGCGCCGTCCTCCAGCCAGTACGGCTCGCGCTGGAAGGCGTAGGTGGGCAGTTCGACCCGTCCGGGGCGGCGGCCGGCGAAGACGGTGTCCCAGTCCGGGGAGACTCCGCGCAGGTGGAGTTCGGCCAGGGACTCGGTGAACCGGCGCGGGCCGCCGTCGTCACGGCGCAGGGTGCCCACGGCGGTGGCGTCGGCACCCGCGTCCTCGGCGGTCTCCAGGACGCCGACGGTGAGGACGGGGTGCGGGCTGCTCTCCAGGAGGACCTGGTAGCCGTCGGCGAACAGGGCGCGGGTCGCCTGTTCGAAGCGGACGGTCCCGCGGAGGTTGCGGTACCAGTAGTCGGCGTCCAGGGCGGTGGTGTCCTCCAGCAGGCCGCCGCTGAGGGTGGAGTAGAAGGGGACGGCGGACGGACGGGGGGTCAGTCCGTCGAGCCGGGCGAGCAGTTCGGTGCGGATGTCCTCGACGTGGGCGCTGTGCGAGGCGTAGTCGACGGGGATGCGCCGGCTGCGGATGTCCAGGGCCGCCGTCCGGTCGAGGAACGCGTCGAGCGCGTCGGTGTCGCCGGAGACCACGGTGGAGGCGGGTCCGTTGACGGCGGCGACGGAGAGCCGGCCGTCCCAGGGGGCGAGGTGTTCGGCGACCTCTTCGGCGGGCAGGGCCACCGAGGCCATGCCGCCGCGGCCGGACAGGGCGCGGATCGCCCGGCTGCGCAGGGCGACGACCCGTGCGGCGTCGTCCAGGGAGAGGGCGCCGGCGACGCACGCCGCCGCGATCTCGCCCTGGGAGTGGCCGATGACGGCGCCGGGGGTGATGCCGTAGGAGCGCCACAGTTCGGCCAGGGAGACCATGACGGCCCACAGCACCGGCTGCACCACGTCGACGCGTTCGGTCGGCGGGGTGCCGGGGGCGCCGCGCAGGACGGCTTCCAGGGACCAGTCGACGAAGGGGGCCAGGGCGCGCTCGCACTCCGCGATGCGGGTGGCGAAGGCGGGGGCGGAGTCGAGGAGTTCGACGGCCATGCCGGCCCATTGGGAGCCCTGTCCGGGGAACACCAGGGCGACTTCGCCGCCGGTCCCGGCGGTGCCGAGGACCGTGCCGGGGGCGGTGCGGCCGGCCGCCAGGGCGTCGAGGCCGGCCCGGAACTCGTCGGGGTGGGTGCCGATCAGGACCGCCCGGTGCTCGTGCGCGGCGCGGGTCGTCGCGAGGGCGTGGCCGACCTCGGCCGGGCCGGGTCCGGGGTGGGCGTCGAGGTGGTCGCGGAGCCGTGCGGCCTGGGCACGCAGGGCTTCGGCGGTGCGTCCGGAGAGCACCCAGGGGAGGACGGCGGGGGCGGCGGGTTCGTCGGCCTGTTCCAGGACGGGTTCGTCCGCCTGTTCCAGGACGACGTGTCCGTTGGTGCCGCTGACGCCGAAGGAGGACACCGCGGCCCGGCGCGGCCGTCCGGTCTCGGGCCAGGGGGTGTTCGCGGTGACCAGGCGTACCGCGCCCGCGGTCCAGTCGATCTGCGGGGACGGGTCCTGCGCGTGCAGGGTGGGCGGGACGGTGCCGTGCCGCATGGCGAGGACGGTCTTGATGACGCCGCCGACGCCGGCCGCCGCCTGGGTGTGCCCGATGTTGGACTTCAGCGAGCCGAGCAGCAGCGGCTGCCCGTCCGCGCGGTCCCGCCCGTAGGTGGCCAGCAGGGCCTGGGCCTCGATCGGGTCGCCCAGCGGGGTGCCGGTGCCGTGCGCCTCGACCACGTCCACGTCGGCGGGGGTGAGTCCGGCGTTGGCCAGGGCGTGGCGGATGACGCGCTGCTGGGCGGGGCCGTTGGGGGCGGTGAGCCTGCTGCTGGCGCCGTCCTGGTTGACGGCGGTGCCGCGGATCAGGGCGAGGACCGGGTGGCCGTTGCGCCGGGCGTCGGAGAGTCGCTCCAGCAGGAGCATGCCGACGCCCTCGCCCCAGCCGGTGCCGTCGGCGGCGGCCGCGAAGGACTTGCAGCGGCCGTCCCTGGCCAGGCCGCCCTGGCGGCTCATCTCCACGAACGGGACCGGTGTCGACATGACCATCGCGCCCCCGGCCAGGGCCAGGGTGCAGTCGCCGCCCCGCAGGGCCTGGGCGGCGAGGTGGATGGCGACCAGCGAGGAGGAGCAGGCGGTGTCGATGCTGACCGCCGGGCCCTCCAGGCCGAAGGTGTAGGCGACGCGGCCCGAGGCGACGCTGTCGGAGCTGCCGCTGCCGACGTAGCCGGCCACGTCGTCGGGGACCTGGCGCAGCCGTACCGCGTAGTCCTGGTACATCACTCCGGCGAAGACGCCGGTCCTGCTGCCCCGCAGGGTCGCGGGGTCGATGCCGGCCCGTTCGAACGCCTCCCAGGTGGTCTCCAGGAGGAGCCGCTGCTGCGGGTCCATCGCGAGCGCTTCGCGCGGGGAGATCCCGAAGAATCCGGGGTCGAAGTGCCCGACGTCGTCGAGGAAGCCGCCCAGGGCGGTGTGGCTGGTGCCCTCGCGCAGTTGTTCCGGGTCGTCCAGGTGGTCCAGGTCCCAGCCCCGGTCGCGGGGGAATCCGGTGATGGCATCGGTGCCGTCGATGACCAGGCGCCAGAGGTCCTCGGGGGTCCGTACGCCGCCGGGGTAGCGGCAGCTCATCGCGACGACCGCGATCGGTTCGCGGCCCGCCTCCTCGGCCTCGGTCAGGCGTCGGCGGGTGTGGTGCAGATCCGCCGTCACGCGCTTGAGGTAGTCCCTCAGCTTGTCGTCGTTCACCATCGGGAGCCGCCGTCCTGGTTCGCGTGTCGGGTCGGTGTCATGACAGGCCGAGTTCGTTGTCGATGAGGTCGAAGAGTTCGTCGTCGCTGGCGCCGTCCATGCGGTCCTCGATGGAGTCGGCCGCCGTGCCGTCGCCGTCGGCCGCGGGGACCGCCCGGTCGAGGCGGCCCAGGAGTTCCCGGAGCCGGTCGGCGAGCCGTTCGCGGTCCGCCGGGTCGTCGAGGGCGTCGTCGAGGGTGCCTTCCAGGCGGTCCAGGTCGGCGAGGCCGAGGAGCGGGCCGGGCCCGGCGTCGGGGACCAGTTCGGCGGCGAGGTGTTCGGCGATCGCGGCCGGGGTCGGGTGGTCGAAGAGCAGGGTGGCCGGCAGGGGGTGGCCGGTGGCGGCGCGCAGCCGGTTGCGCAGTTCCACCGCGGTCAGCGAGTCGAAGCCGACCTCCAGCAGGCCGCGCCCGGGCTCGACCGCGGCCGGGCCGCTGTGGCCGAGCACCAGGGAGGCGTGGGAGCGGACCAGGTCGAGCAGGACCCGGCCGCGCTGGGTCTCGTTGAGGGAGCCGAGGCGCTGCTTCAGGGCTTCGGGCCCGTCGGGGCCGGTGCCGGCGGCGGTGCCCGCGGCGCCGCGCCGGGCGGCGGGGCGCACCAGGCCGCGCAGCAGGGCGGGGACGCCGCCGGTGGCGGCCTGGGCGCGGACGGCCGCGGTGTCGAGCCGCAGCGGGAGGACGACCGGCTCGTCGAGGGTGCCGGCCGTGTCGAAGAGCGCCAGCCCCCGGGCCGGGTCGAAGGCGACGATCCCGCCCCGGGCGATCCGTCGCAGGTCGGCCTCGGTGAGCCCGCCGGTCATCCCGGTGCTGTTGGCCCACAGGCCCCAGGCGAGGGAGCGGCCGGGCAGCCCGTCGGCGCGGCGCCGGTGGGCCAGTGCGTCCAGGAAGGCGTTGGCGGCGGCGTAGTTGCCCTGGCCCATGCCGCCGAAGACTCCGGCGATGGACGAGAACAGGACGAACTCGGACAGGTCCAGGCCGGCGGTGAGTTCGTGCAGGTTGATCGCCGCGTCCACCTTGGGGCGCAGGACGAGGTCCAGTTGCTCGGGCGTCATGGTGGCGACGACGCCGTCGGCCAGGACGCCCGCGGCGTGCACCACCCCGGTCAGCGGGTGTGCGGGGGGCAGGGCGGCCAGCAGGTCCGCGAGGGCGTCGCGGTCGGCGGCGTCGCAGGCGGTGATCTCGGCGTTCGCGCCCAGGGCGGCGAGTTCGGCGAGGAGTTCCGCCGCGCCGTCGGCGGCGGGGCCGCTGCGGCTGGTCAGCAGCAGGTGCCGGACGCCGTGCTCGGCGGCCAGGTGGCGGGCGACGTGGGCGCCGATGGCGCCGGTGCCGCCGGTGATCAGGACGGTTCCGTCGCCGCCCCAGCCGGGTGCGCGCCCGCTGTCGGCCAGCGGTACGCGGGCCAGCCGGGCGGTGTGGACGGCCCCGGCCCGGATCGCGAGCTGGGGTTCCCCGGACGCGAGGGCTTCGGCGATGACGGCGGGCGGGGCCCCTGGGGCGTCCAGGTCCAGCAGGACGAAGCGGTCGGGGTTCTCGGTCTGCGCCGAGCGGACCATGCCCCACAGCGCGGCCAGGGCCGGGTCCGGGACGTCGTCGCCGGTCACCGGGACCGCGCCCGCGGTGACCAGGACCAGCTTGGAGCCGGTCAGGCGCTCGTCGGCCAGCCAGCCGCGCAGCAGGGCGAGGACCGTGCCGAGGCCGTCGTGGACCGCGTCGCGGAGGGTGCCGGGCGGCGCGTACGGGGCCGGGGCGGGCGGGCAGGCGGCCAGCACCAGCCGGGGCGTCGGGGCGCCCGCGTCGAGCAGCGCCGACAGCGCGGCGAGGTCGGCGACCGTACGGCCGGGGAGCGGCGCGGCGCCGGGCGGCAGGGGCGTCCCGGTGCCGAGCACGGTCCAGGACTCCGGGTCGGGAACCGGGCCCGCCGCCGTCGCGGCGCGCTCGGGCAGAGCCTGCCACTCGGGGCGGAACAGATCCTCGTGGTGTCCGGTGCGGGTGGCCTTGAAGCGGTCGGGCGAGACGGGCCGCAGGACGAGGGAGCGGGCCGAGACCACCGGGCTCCCGGTGGCGTCGGTCGCCCGTACGGCGACGGCGTCGCGGCCGGTGGGGGTCAGCCGCAACCGGAGCTCGGCGGCGCCGGAGGCGTGCAGGCGCACCCCGTTCCAGGAGAACGGCAGCCAGCCCTGCGCGGGTCCCTCCAGGACGTCGAAGACCAGCGCGTGCAGGGCGGCGTCCAGCAGGGCCGGGTGCAGGCCGAACGCGGCGGCGTCCGGCTGCTGCTCCTCCGGCAGGCTCGCGACGGCGTACACCTCGTCGCCGAGCCGCCAGGCCGCGCGCAGGCCCTGGAACGCGGGGCCGTAGGCGAAGCCGCCGTCCGCGAAGCGGTCGTACAGGCCTTCCGTGTCGAGGGGGACGGCTCCGGGCGGCGGCCAGGCCGCGGGGTCTGCCGGGTCGAGCAGGTCCGCCGGGCCGGTCGGGTCCACCGGGCCGGGTCGGCCGGCGGAGGTGAGCAGGCCGCTCGCGTGCCGGGTCCAGGGGGCGTCGGGGCCGTCGTCGGCGGCCCGGGCGTGGATGCTCAGCGGGCGGGTGCCGGAGGCGTCCGGGCTTCCGACGGTGAGCTGAAGCGTGACGGTTCCGCCCGCCGGGAGCACCAGCGGTGCCTCCAGGGTCAGTTCCTCGACCTGGTCGCACCCGACCTGGTCGCCCGCGCGGACCGCGAGTTCCAGGAACGCGGTGGCGGGGAACAGCACGCCCTCGTAGACGCCGTGGTCGGCCAGCCAGGGGTGGCTGCGGACCGAGAACCTGCCGGTGAAGAGGAAGCCGTCGGAGTCCGCGAGTTCCGTTCCGGCACCGAGCAGCGGGTGGTCGACCGTCAGCAGTCCGGCCGCGGGCAGGCCGGCCGTGGCCGGGCCGGCCTCCAGCCAGTAGCTGCCGCGCTGGAAGGCGTAGGTCGGCAGGTCGACGGCGGAGCGGGACGGGCCGCCGGAGTGGACGGCGTTCCAGTCCACGGGGACGCCCGCGACGTGCAGCCGGGCCAGGGCGGCCGTCGCCGCGGGTGCCTCGGGCCGGTCCTTGCGCAGCAGGGGCACCAGCACGGGGCTGCCGGTGGCGCCGGTCAGGCAGTCCTGGCCCATGGCGGTGAGCGCGCCGTCGGGTCCGAGTTCCAGGAACGCGGTCACGCCGTCGCGTTCCAGGTGGCGTACGCCGTCCTGGAAGCGGACGGTGCCGCGCACGTGCTCCACCCAGTAGTCCGGCGAGCCGAGCTGCTCGGCGGTGGCCGGCTCGCCCGTCAGGTCGGAGATGACGGGGATGGCGGCCTCCCCCGGGACGATCCGTGCCGCGACCTCGCGGAACTCGGCGAGCATCGGCTCCATGAGGGGCGAGTGGAAGGCGTGGGAGACCCGCAGCCGTCGGGTCTTGCGGCCGCGCGCGGCGAGCACGGCGGCGATCCCGTCCACCGCCGCCGCGTCGCCGGAGATCACGGTCGAGGCCGGGCCGTTGACCGCGGCGAGGCCGACGGCGCCCTCGCGGCCCGCGAGCAGCGGCAGCACCTCCTCCTCCCCGGCGGCGAGGGCGGCCATCGCGCCGCCCGCCGGGAGGGCCTGCATCAGCCGTCCCCGCGCGACCACCAGCCTTGCGGCGTCGGGCAGGGCGAACACCCCGGCGACGTGGGCGGCGGCCAGCTCTCCCACGGAGTGGCCGAGCAGCCGGTCGGGACGCAGGCCCCAGTGCTCGACGAGGCGGAACAGCGCGACGCCGAGGGCGAACAGGGCGGGCTGGGTGTACTCGGTGCGGTCCAGCAGGCCGTGGCCGGGGTCGCCGGGGGCGGCGTCGATCACCTCCCTCAGCGGGTGGTCGAGCAGCGGGTCGAGTTCCGCGCAGACGGCGTCGAAGGCGTCGGCGAAGACCGGGAACCGCGCGTACAGCTCGGCGCCCATGCCGGTGCGCTGGCTGCCCTGGCCGGGGAACAGGAAGGCGGTCTTCACGACCGGGCCGGCGACACCGGTCACCAGGTCCGCCGACGGCTCGCCGGCGGCGAGGGCGGTGAGCCCCTGGAGCAGGGTCGGCCGGTCCGTGCCGGTGAGGGCCGCCCGGTACTCGAAGGCGCTGCGGTTCAGCGCCAGGGAGCGGCCCAGGTCCGCGGTGGCGAGCGTCGGGGCGTTCTCCACGTGCCGGAGCAGCCGGGCGGCCTGCTCCCGCAGCGCGTCCGCGCCACGGGCGGAGAGCAGCCAGGGCAGGGCGGGGGCGGCGGGCGTGTCCGGGGTCGGCGCGGGGCCGGCGGCCGGGACCGGTTCGGTGGGCTGTTCGAGGATGGTGTGGGCGTTGGTGCCGCTGACCCCGAACGACGACACCGCGGCCCGCCGGGGGCGGCCGGTCTCCGGCCACGGGGTGTCGTCGGTGAGCAGCCGGACGGCGCCGGCCGACCAGTCGACGTGGGGTGTCGGCGCGTCGACGTGCAGGGTGCGCGGCAGCGTCCCGTGCCGCATGGCCTGCACCATCTTGATGATGCCGCCGACTCCGGCGGCGGCCTGGCTGTGTCCGATGTTCGACTTCAGCGAGCCCAGCCACAGCGGCTGCTGCGCGTCGCGTTCCCGGCCGTACGTGGCCAGGAGGGCCTGGGCCTCGATCGGGTCGCCCAGCCGGGTCCCGGTGCCGTGCGCCTCCACCGCGTCGACCTCGGAGGCGGTCAGTCCGGCGTCGGCGAGGGCCGCCCGGATGACCCGCTGCTGGGAGGGTCCGTTGGGGGCGGTGAGGCCGTTGCTGGCGCCGTCCTGGTTGACGGCGGAGCCGCGTACGAGGGCGAGCACCGGGTGGCCGTTGCGCCGGGCGTCCGAGAGGCGTTCCAGGACGAGCAGTCCGGCGCCCTCGGCCCAGGAGGTGCCGTCGGCGGCGGCGGCGAACGGCTTGCAGCGGCCGTCCTCGGCGAGGACCCGTTGCCGGCTGAACTCCACGAACGCGCCCGGTGTCGACATCACGGTCACCCCGCCCGCGAGCGCCAGCGAGCATTCGCCGGCCCGCAGCGACCGGGCCGCGAGGTGGACCGCGACCAGCGACGAGGAGCACGCCGTGTCGACGGTCACCGCGGGCCCTTCGAGGCCGAGGCTGTAGGAGATCCGTCCGGACGCCACGCTGCCCGCGCTGCCGATGCCGAGGTAGCCCTCCGACTCCTCGGAGGGTTCGGTGACGCGCGACCCGTAGTCGTGGTGGCTGCACCCGACGAAGACGCCGCTCGCGCTGCCCTTGAGCGACAGCGGGTCGATGCCGGCCCGTTCGATCGCCTCCCAGGAGAGTTCGAGCAGCAGCCGCTGCTGGGGGTCGATGGTCAGCGCCTCGCGCGGGGAGATCCCGAAGAAGGCCGGGTCGAAGCGGTCGGCGTCGTGGAGGAAGCCGCCTTCCCGTGCGTAGGTGCTGCCGACCCGCTCCGGGTCCGGGTCGTAGAGGCCGTCCAGGTCCCAGCCCCGTCCGGTGGGGAAGCCGGTGATCGCGTCCTGTCCGTCCGCGACGAACTCCCACAACTCCTCGGGCGTGCTGACGCCGCCGGGGTAGCGGCAGCTCATGGCGACCACGGCGATCGCCTCGTCCTCGGGCACCGCGGTAGCCGCGGGCACCTGCCCGGGAGCGTCGGGCGTCTCCGTGGCGGGCGCCCCCGGCAGTTCGGTGCGCAGGTGTCCGGCCAGGGCCGTGGCCGTGGGGTAGTCGAAGGCCAGGGTCACCGACAGGCGCAGGCCGGTGGCCGCGGCGATCCGGTTGCGCAGTTCGACGGCGATCAGCGAGTCGAAGCCGATGTCCTTGAACGCCTGGTCGGGTCCCACCGCCTCGGGCCCGGGGTGGCCGAGCACGGCGGCGACCTCGCCGCGGACCAGGTCCAGCAGGGCCCGGTCCCGTTCCGCCGGGGGCAGTGCGGTCAGCCGCAGGGCCGCCGGCTCGGCGCCGTCGGCCGTGCCCCGGGACCCGTCCGCGGCGGCGAGTACGGCCCGTACCTCGGGCAGGTCCCCGAGCGCGGCACTGGGCCGGAGCGCGGTGAACGCCCGCGTGAAGCGGTCCCAGGCGAAGTCGGCGACGAGGACGGCCGTGTCGTCGTGGTCGAGGGCCTGGCGCAGCGCGATCGTGGCCACCGCGGGATCCATGGCGGGCAGGCCGTCGCGGATCAGCCGTTCGGCGACCGCTCCGGAGGCGAGGCTGTCGCCGCCCCACAGGCCCCAGGCCACCGAGGTGCCGGGCAGTCCGAGGTCGCGGCGCTGCCGGGCCAGGGCGTCGAGGTAGGCGTTGGCGGCGGCGTAGCTGCCCTGGCCGGTCCCGCCGAGCGTTCCGGCGAGCGAGGAGAACAGCACGAAGGCGGTCAGGTCGAGTTCACGGGTGAGCGCGTCGAGGTTGCGTGCGCCGTCGAGCTTGGGGCGCAGGACGCCGGCCGCGCGCTCGGGGGTGATCGAGTCGATCACCCCGTCGTCGAGGACGCCCGCGGTGTGCAGGACGGCGCGCAGCGGGCGCTCGGCCGGAATGCCGGCGAGCAGTTCCGCCAGTGCGTCGCGGTCCGCGACGTCGCAGGCCACCGCGGTGGCGGCGGCGCCGAGTCCGCGCAGTTCGGCCAGCAGGGCGTCGGCGCCCGGGGCCTGTGCGCCGCGCCGGCTGGTGAGCAGCAGGTGTGCGGTGCCGGTGCGGGCGAGCCATCGGGCGATCTGGGCGCCGAGGCCGCCGGTGCCGCCGGTGATCAGGACCGTGCCCCCGGGTGCCCAGTCGCGTGCGGGGGCGGTGTCACCGAGTCCGGCGTGGACGACCCTGCGGCCGTAGAGGCCGGTGGCGCGGACCGCCAGCTGGTCCTCGCCGTCGGGGCCCGTCAGTGCTTCGGCGAGCCGGGTCGCGGCCCGGTCGTCGAGCCGTCGCGGCAGGTCGACCAGGCCGGCCCAGCGCTGCGGGTACTCGACACCGGCGACCGCGCCGAGGCCCCAGGCCAGGGCCTGGAGCGTGCTGCCGATCCGGTCGGAGCGACCGACCGACACCGCGCCCCGGGTGGCGCACCAGAGCGGGGCGTCGGTGCCGAGGTCGCCCAGGGCCTGGAGGAGTGCGACCGTCAGGGTGAGGCCGCGGGGAAGCGCCGATCCGTCGCCGTGCGGTTCCTCAGCCAGGGCGAGCAGCGACAGGATCCCGGCGGGCGGCCCGTCGGTGCGGCCGTGGGCGTCGCGGATCAGTGCGGCGAACCGGGTCCGGTCGGTCGCGTCGGGGCCCGCCTCGACCAGGACGGGTGCGGCGCCGTGTTCGCGCAGGGAGTCCACGGCGAACGCGACGGCCGGGTCGTCGGCGGCGCCGGCCGGGGCGACGACGAGCCAGCTGCCGGTGAGCCGGGGCCGCTCGGGTGCCGGCAGGGGCTTCCAGGCGACCCGGTAGCGCCAGCTGTCGGCGGTCCGGTCGCCGGCCCGGCCGCGCGCCCACTCGGCGAGGGTGGGCACCAGGGAGGCGAGGGAGGTCCTCAGTTCCCCGTCCTCGACCCGCAGGGTGGTGGCGAGGGCGTCCAGGTCCCCGCGGTCGACCGCCTCCCAGAAGCCGGAGTGGGCCGGGCCGGTGCCGGTCACGGCGTCGGTGCCGGTCACGGCGTCGGCGGGCCGTCCGGGGGTGGTGTCCAGCCAGTAGCGCTGCTGCTGGAAGGCGTAGGTGGGCAGGGGTCGCTTGCGCGCGCCGCTCCCGGCGAACACCGTGCCCCAGTCCACCGGCAGTCCGCGGACCTGGAGTTCGGTGAGCGCGGCGAGGAAGCGGCCGGGGCCGCCCTCGGTGCGGCGCAGGGTGCCGACGACGGCTCCGTCGCCGACCCCGGCCGCCTCGACGGCCTGCTGGAGCCAGACGGTCAGCGCGGGGTGGGTGCTGCACTCGACGAAGGTGCGGTGCCCGTCGGCGATGAGCGCGTCGACCGCCCGTCCGAACTCCACCGGCCGGCGCAGGTTCTCGTACCAGTACGCGGCGTCCAGGCCCCGGGTGTCCAGGGGGCCGCCGCTGACCGTGGAGTAGAACGGGATGTCGGACGTCCGCGGCGCGGTGCCGCCGAGGAGGGTGAGCAGCTCCTCCCGGAGCTCCTCCACCTGGGGCGAGTGTCCGGCGAAGGTCACGCCGGGGACCGGCCAGGTCAGCACACCCGCCTCGGAGTACTGCTCGCGCAGTCGTTCCAGTGCCGCGGGGTCGCCGGAGACCGTCACCGACGTCGGCCCGTTGACTGCGGCGACGTCGAGTGCCGGGTAGCCGGAGGACAGTGTGTCGCGTACGGCTTCGACCGGCTGCGGCACGAACAGCATGCCGCCGCGTCCGGTCAGGGCCAGCAGGGCCCGGCTGCGCAGGGCGACGATCCGGGCCGCGTCGTCCAGCGAGAGCGCGCCGGCCACGCAGGCGGCGGCGATCTCCCCCTGGGAGTGGCCGACCACGGCGTCGGGGACGATCCCGTGCGCCCGCCACAGCTCGGCCAGCGACACCATCACGGCGAACAGCACCGGCTGCACCACGTCCACCCGGTCCAGCGGGGGCGCGTCGGGCTCCTCCCGCAGGACCGCGAGCAGCGACCAGTCCAGGTGCGGGGCGAGGGCGCGTTCACAGGCCGCGATCCGGTCGGCGAAGGCCGGGGCGTGGTCGAGCAGCTCCCGGGCCATGCCGGCCCACTGGGACCCCTGGCCGGGGAAGACGAAGACGGTCCTGGCCGATCGGGCGACGGTGCCTTCGACCAGGCCGGGTGCGCGCTCTCCCGCGGCCAGCGCGGCCAGGCCGCCCAGCAGGGTCGCGCGGTCGTCGCCGACGACGGCTGCGCGGTGCTCGAAGGCGGTCCTGGTGGTGGCCAGGGAGTAGCCGACGTCGGCGGACGACAGCTCCGGACGTTCCGTCAGGTACGCGTGCAGCCGCTCCGCCTGGGCCTGCACCGCTTCGGCGGTCCGCCCGGACAGGACCCACGGGACGGCGGGCAACCCGGCAACGGGTACGGGGTCGGGCTCGGCGGGCGGCTGCTCGATGACGACATGGGCGTTGGTGCCGCTCAGGCCGAACGAGGACACTCCGGCCCGGCGCGGTCGGCCGGTCTCCGGCCAGGGTGCGGCCTCGGTCAGCAGTGCGACGGCGCCCGTCGTCCAGTCGACGTTCGGGGACGGCCGGTCGATGTGCAGGGTCCGCGGCAGCTCGCCGTGCGCCATGGCCAGCACCATCTTGATGATGCCGCCGACCCCGGCGGCGGCCTGGGTGTGCCCGATGTTCGACTTCAGCGATCCGAGCCGCACCGGCCGGTCGGCCGGCCGGTCCTGGCCGTAGGTCGCCAGCAGCGCGTCGGCCTCGATCGGGTCGCCCAGCCGGGTACCGGTGCCGTGCGCCTCGACGGCGTCGACGTCGGCGGCCGTCAGCCGGGCGTTCGCCAGCGCGTCGCGGATCACCCGCTGCTGGGCCAGGCCGCTGGGCGCGGTCAGCCCGTTGCTCGCGCCGTCCTGGTTGATCGCCGAGCCGCGCAGCACCGCGAGCACCGGGTGGCCGTTGCGGCGGGCGTCCGAGAGGCGTTCCAGGAGCAGCAGGCCCACGCCCTCGGCCATGCCGAAGCCGTCCGCCGAGGCGGCGAAGGACTTGCAGCGCCCGTCCTCGGCGAGCCCGCGCTGGCGGCTGAAGCCGGTGAACGACAGCGGGGTGCCCATCACCGTGGCGCCGCCCGCCAGGGCCAGCGCGCATTCGCCCGAGCGCAGCGACTGCGCGGCGAGGTGGACCGCCACCAGCGACGAGGAGCAGGCCGTGTCCACGGTCACGGCGGGCCCCTGGAGGCCGAGTTGGTAGGCGACCCGCCCGGACAGGACGCTGGTGGAGATGCCGGCGATGAACAGGCCCTCCAGTTCCTCGGGGATGTCGCGCAGGGTGCCGCCGTAGCCCTGGTAGGAGGCGCCGGCGAAGACGCCGGTCGGGGTGCCGTGCAGGGACGCGGGGTCGATACCGGCGCGCTCGATCGCCTCCCAGGAGGTTTCGAGCAGCAGCCGCTGCTGCGGGTCCATGGCCAGGGCCTCGCGCGGTGAGATTCCGAAGAATCCGGGGTCGAAACGGTCCGCGTCCCTGACGAATCCGCCGGCGGCGGCGTAGCTCCTGCCGGGCCGGTCGGGGTCCGCGTCGTACAGCGCGTCGAGGTCCCAGCCCCGGTCGGACGGCAGCCCGGAGACGGCGTCCCGCCCGTCGGCGACCAGGCGCCACAGGTCCTCGGGGGTGCGGACGCCGCCGGGGTAGCGGCAGCTCATGGCGACGATCACGACGGGGTCGTCGTCGTCCGCGGCGGGTGCCGCCGTCGGGGGCTGCCGGACGGTGGCGGGCTCCTCGACGGCGCCCAGCAGTCCGGTCTCCAGGCGCCGGGCGAGCGCGGTCGCCGACGAGTAGTCGAAGACGACGGTGACCGGGAGCCGCAGGCCGGTGGCGGCGTTGAGCCGGTTGCGCATGTCCACGGCGGTCAGGGAGTCGAAGCCCAGGTCGCGGAAGGCACGGCCGGGGGCGACCGCGTCCGGCGAGTCGTGGCCGAGGACGGCGGCCGCGTGGGTCCGGACCAGGTCGACCAGCGTCCGGGTCCGCTCGGCCGCCGGGAGCGGCTCCAGCCGGTCGCGCAGCGCCGAGGGCGCCCCCTCGGCCCCGGTCCCGGTCCCGCCGGCCCCCGGTTCGGCGGCCAGCGCGGTGCGCACCTCGGGCAGTTCCCCGATCAGCGGGCTGGGGCGCGCCGAGGTGAAGACCGCCGCGAAGCGGTCCCAGTCGACGTCGGCGACCACGACCACCGTCTCGTCGTGGTCCAGGACCTGCTGGAGCGCGGTGATCGCGACCGCGGGCGGCATGAAGAGCACGCCGTGGCCGCGCAGGGTCTCCTCCACCAGTGCGGCCGCCATCCCGGCCCCGCCCTCGGGATGCCAGATCCCCCAGACCACGGAGGTCGCGGCGAGGCCGCGGCTCCTGCGGTCCTCGGCGAGGCCGTCGAGATAGGCGTTGGCGGCGGCGTAGGCGCCGTGGACGGCGCTGCCCCACACCGCGGAGATGGAGGAGAACAGCACGAACGCGTCGAGCGTGTCCCGGTCGAAGAGCAGGTCCAGGTTCCTGGCCCCGCCGGCCTTGGCGTGGAGGGTGTCGGCGAACTCGTCCACGTCGGTGTCGGGCAGGGGTACCAGCAGCCCGGCGCCCGCGGCGTGGAAGACGGTGCTGATCCGGTGGCCGTCCTGTTCGAGGCCGTCCTTCAGCGCGCGCAGGGCCTCCAGGTCGGCGACGTCGCACGAGGCGAGGGTGACCCGGGCGCCGAGGGCGGCCAGTTCCTCGGAGAGCTCCGGCGCACCCGGCGCGTCCGCGCCGCGCCGGCTGACCAGCACCAGGTGCCCGGCTCCCCGCCGGGCCAGCCAGCGCGCGATCTGCGCGCCGATCCCGCCGGTGCCGCCGGTGATCAGCACGGTTCCCCCGGGCCGCCACCTCCGCCGCGGCGCGGTGTCGCCCAGGGCGGACCGGACCAGCCGCCGGCCGTGGCAGCCGGTGGCCCGCACGGCCACCTGGTCCTCGTCCCCGGCCTCGCCGCCCAGCACCCGGCACAGCTGCTGGGCGGTGTCCGTGTCCAGGACCTCCGGGAGGTCGATCAGACCGCCCCAGCGCCGCGGGAACTCCAGCGCGGCGACCCGGCCCAGACCCCAGAGCAGGTTCTGCGCGGCGCTGACCGCACTCCCGGTGTCCGCGCCCCCGACCGACACCGCGCCCCGGGTCGCCCACCACAGGGGCGCGTCGATCCCGGCGTCGCCGAGGGACTGCACCAGGGCCAGGTTGAGCGCGGTGCCCAGCGGGACGGAGGGGTGCGCCGAGTGCGGGCGCTCGTCCAGGCCCAGCAGCGACAGCACTCCCGTCACCGGGCCGGGCAGCGCGCCGAGGGACGCGCGGACCCGCTCGGCCAGCACGGCGCGGTCCGCCTCCGCCTCGGTGATCCGTACGTGGACCACCGAGGCCCCGGCCTGTTCCATGACGTGGACGGTCTCCTCCGACCGGCGCACCCCGCCCTCGGGCTGACCGTCCGACGACAGGACGAGCCAGCTGCCGTGCAGTGCGACCGGGGGGCCCTCGGGCAAGGCTCGCCAGGTCACCCGGTAGCGCCAGGAGTCGACCACCGAACGCTCGGTGCGCTCGGTGCGCCAGGTGGCGAGCGCGGGGAGCACCACGTTCAGCGGGTCCTCGGGCGCCACCCCGAGGGCCGTGGTGAACCGGTCCAGGTCGCCCCCGCCCAGGGCCTCCCAGAAGTCGTCGCCCTCCGAGGGCGGTCCGGACGGCACGCCCGCCGCGGGGCCGGTGTCCTCCAGCCAGTACGGGCGACGCTGGAAGGGGTAGGTGGGCAGGGAGACGCCGTCCGGACGGTGTCCGGCGAACACCCGCTCCCAGTCGGGCGACAGACCGCCCGCGTGGGCCTCTCCCAGGGACGTCAGGAAGCGGTCGAGGCCGCCCTCGCCGCGCCGCAACGTGCCCAGGACCACGGCGGGGCCCTGCGCGGAGCCGGCGGTGTCGGCCTCCTCGGCGCTCTGCTGGACACCGAAGGTGAGCACGGGGTGCGGGCTGGACTCGACGAAGAACCGGAAGCCCTCCCCCAGCAGCGCCTCCGTGGCCCTCCCGAACTCCACCGTCTCCCGCAGGTTCCGGTACCAGTACCCGGCGTCCAGGGCCTCCGTGTCCAGCCAGCCACCCGTCACCGTCGAGAAGAACGGCACCGAACCCGACCGGGGCACGACGCCGTCCAGATCGGCGAGCAACTGCTCGCGGACCTCCTCCACATGCGCGGAGTGCGACGCGTAGTCGACCTCGATCAGACGCGCCCGCACCCCCTCCCCCACCAGCGCGTCGACCAGCTCCGTCACGGCGTCCGCGTCACCCGAAACCACCGTCGACGACGGACCGTTCACCGCCGCCACCGACAACCCCGCCCACGAGGCGATCCGCCCCCGTGCCACGTCCGCCGGCAACGGCACCGACGCCATGCCACCCCGCCCCGCCAACGCCCCCACCGCACGGGAACGCAACGCCACCACCCGCGCCCCGTCCTCCAGACTCAGCCCACCCGCCACACAAGCAGCCGCGATCTCACCCTGGGAGTGACCGACCACAGCGTCCGGAACGACGCCGAAGCCACGCCACACCTCCGCCAGCGACACCATCACCGCCCACAGCACCGGCTGCACCACATCCACCCGCGCCAGCAACCGCTCCGAACCCAACGCATCCGTCAAGGACCAGTCCACAAAAGGCGCCAGAGCCCGACCGCACTCCGCCATCCGCCCCGCGAACACCTCCGACTCGTCCAACAACCCCGCAGCCATCCCCACCCACTGCGAACCCTGACCCGGGAACACCAGCACCGAACGGCCCGACGACACCCCGTCGCCCCGCACCAGCCCCGGCACCGACCGGCCCTCCGCCAGCGCCTTCACGCCGTCGAGCAGCCGGTCCGGGTCGGTGCCCACCACCACGGCCCGCCGCTCGAAGGCGGTACGCGTGAGGGCGAGGGCGCGGCCGGTGTCGGCGGCCCGCAGGGGTCCGGGACCGGCGCCCAGGTGTGCCAGCAGCCGGGCCGCCTGGTCGCGCAGCGCCTCGTCGGTGCGCCCCGACAGCACCCAGGGCAGCGGGTACGCATCGCCACCGACCGCGTTCTCGGCCGCCGGTTCGGCTTCCTCCGCCGGGGCCTGTTCCAGGATCAGATGGGCGTTGGTGCCGCTGACGCCGAAGGCGGACACCCCGGCCCGGCGCGGGCGTCCCGTGTCGTCCCAGGCGCGGGCCTCGGAGAGGATCTCGACGGCTCCCGACGACCAGTCCACCATGGGCGTCGGCCGGTCCGCGTGCAGGGTCCTGGGCAGTTCGCCGTGCTCGATCGCCAGCACCATCTTGATGACGCCGCCCACTCCGGCCGCCGCCGAGGTGTGGCCGATGTTCGACTTCAACGAGCCCAGCCACAAGGGCCGTTCGGCGGGCCGCCCCTGGCCGTACGTGGCCAGCAGGGCCTGCGCCTCGATGGGGTCGCCGAGGGTGGTGCCGGTGCCGTGCGCCTCCACCGCGTCCACCTCGGACGCCGACAGCCCCGCGTCCGCCAGCGCCGCCCGGATCACCCGCTGCTGCGACGGACCGCTGGGCGCCGTCAGCCCGTTGCTCGCCCCGTCCTGGTTCGTGGCCGAACCCCGGATGACGGCCAGCACCGGGTGCCCGTTGCGCCGGGCCTCCGACAGCCGCTCCAGCAGCAGGACGCCGGCGCCCTCGGACCAGCCGGTGCCGTCCGCGTCGGCCCCGAACGCCTTGCAGCGGCCGTCGGCCGACAACGCGCGCTGGCGGCTGAACGCCACGAACGCGTCGGGGGTCGCCATCACCGACACCCCGCCGGCCAGGGCCAGCGTGCAGTCACCCGCCCGCAGGGCCCGGATCGCCAGGTGCAGGGCGACCAGCGAGGAGGAGCAGGCCGTGTCCACGGTCACCGCGGGCCCTTCCAGGCCCAGGGTGTAGGCGATCCGGCCGGAGACCACGCTGCTCGCGGTCCCGGTGTCCAGCAGGCCCTGGACATCGGGGAGGTGGCGCGAGCCCGCGCCGTAGCCGTTGCCGATCGCCCCGAGGAAGACGCCCGTGCCGGTGCGCCGCAGCGTGCGGGGGTCGATCCCGGCCCGCTCGACCGCCTCCCAGGCGGTCTCCAGTGCCAGCCGCTGCTGGGGGTCCGTCGCCAGGGCCTCGCGCGGCGAGATGCCGAAGAACTCCGCGTCGAAGTCGGCGGCGTCGTGGAGGAAGCCGCCGTTGCGGGTGTAGGAGGTACCGGGCCGCTCGGGGTCCGGGTCGTAGAGGCCCTCCAGGTCCCAGCCGCGGTTGACCGGCCAGGCGGAGATCGCGTCGGCGCCCCGGGAGACCAGGTCCCACAGTCGTTCGGGCGTGTCGGCGCCGCCGGGATAGCGGCAGGCCATGGAGACGACGGCGATCGGTTCGTGGCGGGCCTGCTCGGCCTCGCGCAGCTGCCTCCGGGCGTCACCGAGGTCCGCGGTGGCGCGCCTGAGGTAGTCGAGCAGCTTCTTGTCGTCGGGCATCAGTGCCAGCTCTCTCTCAGGCATTGCCGAAGTCGTTGTCGATCAGGGCGAACAGCTCCTCCGCTGTCGCCGTATCCGTCACCGCGGCGGTGTCGTCCACCGGTCCGGGCGGTGGTGCCTCGCCGCCCGGCGCACCGGCGCGCCGGCCCCAGCCGCGCAGCAGTTCGTCCAGTCGTTCGCCGACCCCGTCGGTGTCGGCCGCTCCGGGCGGGACGGCCGCGAGGAGCTCGGCCAGCCGGTCCAGCTCGGCCAGCAGCGGCGAGGGAGGTTCGGGCGCGGCGGACAGCTCCGCGTCCAGGTGGGCGGCGAGCGCCTCGGGCGTCGGGTGGTCGAAGACGACCGTCGGCGGGACGCTCAGCCCGGTGGCCTCGCACAGCGCGTTCCTGAACCGCACCGCGAGCATCGAGTCGAAGCCGACCTCGGAGAAGGAGCGTTCCGGGCGCACCGGACCGGCTCCGGGATGGCCGAGGACCGCGGCCGCGTGCCGGACGACCAGGTCGAGTACCGCTTGACGGCGTGCCTGCCGGTCCAGCGGGGCCAGCCGGGCGGCCAGTCGTACGGCGGGGGTGCCGTCGTCGTCGCCCGCGGCCTCCGAAGTGTCCTCGGCCGGCACCCCGGTGGTGGCGGCGGCCGTCCGGCCCGGAGTGGACAGCCAGTACCGGTCGCGCTGGAAGGGGTACGTCGGCAGCAGGACGGGTGCCGGGCCGCCCGGCCCGGGGGCCCCCGTCCAGGGCGACCAGTCCACCGGACCGCCGCCGGCCGCCCACGCCTCGGTCAGTGAGGCCAGCAGCCGGTCCCGGCCGCCGTCGCCGCGCCGCAGCGTGCCGACCGCCGACACCTCCCGCCCGGCCTCCGCGGCCACCGCCTCGATCCCGGCGAGCAGCGCCGGATGCGGGCTTACCTCGACGACCACGGTGTGCCCCGCCTCCAGCAGGGCGCGGGTCGCTCCGACGAAGTCGACCGGCTCGCGCAGGTTGCGGTACCAGTAGGCGGCGTCGAGCGATTCTCCGGCGACGGGTTCGCCGGTCACCGTCGAATAGAGCGGGACGGCCGAGGCGCGGGGGCGTATCCCGGCGAGGGCTTCGCGCAGTTCGTCCTCGATCCCGGCGACCTGGGCCGAGTGGGCCGCGTAGTCCACCGGGATCGCCTTGGCCCGTACGCCTTCCCGGTCGCAGGCGGCGAGCAGGGCGGCCAGCTCCTGGGGCTCCCCGGCGACGACCACGGCGTCGGGGCCGTTCACCGCGGCCACGCACGCGCCCGCGCCGGCGGGCAGCAGGCGCGTGGTCCGCTCGGCGGAGGCGGCGACCGACACCATGCCGCCGCGTCCCGCCAGCTTCAGCAGCGCCCGGCTGCGCAGCGCCACCACGAGGGCCGCGTCGTCGAGCGACAGCGCTCCGGCGACGCAGGCGGCGGCGATCTCGCCCTGGCTGTGCCCGACGACCGCGTCCGGGGTGATCCCGGTCCCGCGCCAGTGCGCGGCCAGCGCGACCATCACGGCGAAGAGCACCGGCTGGACGACGTCCACGCGGTCGAGCGTCGGTGCGCCGGGCGCACCGCGCAGCACCTCGGTCAGGGACCAGTCGGTGTGCGGGGCGAGCGCCCGTTCGCAGGCGTCGATGGCGGCGGCGAACGTCTCGGAGGCGTCGAGCGCCGCCACGGCCATGCCGGCCCACTGCGAGCCCTGGCCGGGGAAGACGAAGGCCGTACGGCCGCCGCGCGCCCGGTCCTGCACGGCGTCGGGCGCGGGTTCGCCCGCCGCGAGGGCGTCCAGCCAGCCGAGGAGCGCGTCGCGGTCGCGGCCGGTGGCGGCCGCCCGGAAGGGCAGGGCGGGGCGGGTGGTGGCGAGCGCCCGGGCCAGTCCGGCGGCGCCCCCGTCGGGGTCGGCCCGCAGGTGCTCGCCCAGTCGGCGTGCCTGTCGGCGCAGGGCCGCGGGGGTCATGGCGGAGAGCAGCCACGGAACAGTGGTCCCGGTGTCCTCGGACGGTTCGCCGTCCGTGCCTTCGGGCAGCGGGGCGTCGGTGGCGGGTGCCTCCTCCAGAACGGCGTGGGCGTTGGTGCCGCTCATGCCGAACGCGGAGACGCCGGCCCGGCGCGGCCGGTCCCCGTCCGGGGCGTCCCAGGGGCGGGCGTTCGCGAGCAGCCGGACCGCGCCGGCCGACCAGTCCACCCGGCTGGACGCCTCCTCCGCGTGCAGGGTGCCGGGGAGCACGCCGTTCCGCAGTGCGAGCACCGTCTTGATGACCCCGGCGACCCCGGCGGCGGCCTGGGTGTGCCCGATGTTGGACTTCAGCGACCCCAGCCACAGCGGGCGGTCGGCGGGCCGGTCCTGGCCGTAGGTGGCCAGGAGGGCCTGCGCCTCGATGGGGTCGCCGAGCACGGTGCCGGTTCCGTGCGCCTCGACCAGGTCGATCTCGGCGCCGGACAGTCCCGCCGTGGCCAGCGCGGCCCTGATCACCCGCTGCTGCGCGGGGCCGCTCGGGGCGGTGAGGCCGTTGCTGGCGCCGTCCTGGTTCACCGCGGTGCCGCGGATCAGGGCGAGGACCGGATGCCCGAGGCGGCGCGCGTCGGAGAGGCGTTCCACGAGCAGTACGCCCACCCCTTCGCCCCAGCCCGTACCGTTCGCCCCCTCGGCGAAGGAGCGGCAGCGGCCGTCGGGTGACAGGCCCTGCTGACGGCTGAACTCGACGAAGACGTCCGGGCTCGCCATCACCGCGGCGCCGCCGACCAGGGCGAACGAGCAGTCGCCGGCGCGCAGTGCCTGGCCGGCCAGGTGCAGCGCCACCAGCGAGGACGAGCAGGCCGTCTCCACGGTCACGGCGGGGCCGCCGAGCCCGAGGGTGTAGGCCACGCGGCCGGAGGCGACGCTGGTGACCGTGCCGCTGAGCAGGTGCCCCTCGACCTCGTCGGACGGGTTCTGCGGACCGGTGCCGTAGCCCTGGGCCGCGACGCCGACGTAGACGCCGCCCTCGCTGCCGCGTACCGACGCGGGATCGAGTCCGGCCCGCTCCAGTGCCTCCCAGCTGGTTTCGAGCAGCAGTCGCTGCTGCGGGTCCATGGCCAGTGCCTCGCGCGGGGAGATCCCGAAGAACTCCGCGTCGAACTCGGCCGCCCCGTCCAGGAATCCGCCGCCGGTGGTGTAGAAGGTGCCCGGGTGCAGGGGGTCCGGGTCGTAGAGGGTGTCCAGCGGCCAGCCGCGGTCGGCGGGCAGCGCGGCGACCGCGTCCACGCCGTCGGCCACCAGTCGCCACAGGTCCTCGGGCGAGCGGACGCCGCCCGGGAACCGGCAGGCCATCGAGACGATCGCCAGGGGTTCGTCGGCCGCCCCGGGCCCGGCCGCGCCGCCGACGGCGGCTGCGGGGTCCGCCGCGGCCGGGCCGGTCGTGCCGTCGGCGTCCGGTTCCGTGCCGCTCAGCCCGGCGAAGAGGTGCGCGGCGAGGACGGCTGCCGTCGGGTGGTCGAAGACGGAGGTGAGCGCGAGCGGCAGAGCGGTGGCCTCGACCAGCCGGTTGCGGAGTTCCACGGCGGTGAGCGAGTCGAAGCCCAGCTCGCGGAACGGGCGGTCGGCCAGGAAGCCGGCGGCCGACTCGTGTCCCAGGACGGCTGCCGCCTCGCTGCGGACCAGCTCCGTCAGCAGTTTGCGGCCCTCCGGCTCGGACAGCCGGTGCAGTCGGTGCAGCCACGACGGGTCGCCGCCCGTACCGGACCCGGACCCGGCGGCGGTGTCCGCAGCAGCGGGGCCGCCGTCCGCCGCCCGGGGCTCCGGGACGGCCGGCAGGCCGCGCAGCAGCGCGCTGTCCCGCACCGAACCGAAGGTGGGCGCGAAGCGGCTCCAGTCCAGCTCGACGACGACCGCCTCGCCCTCGTCCAGGGCCAGCGCCAGGCCGAGCGCGGAGAGCGCCGCCGCGGGGGCCATCGGCACCAGCCCGTGGCGGCGCAGGCCGTCGCCCACGGCGCCATCGGCCATGCCCGCGCCGGCCCAGGGGCCCCAGGCCACCGAGGTCGCCGGCAGGCCCCGCCCGCGCCTCGCCGCGGCGAGGCCGTCCAGGTAGGCGTTGGCCGCCGCGTACGCGCCCTGGCCGCCGCTGCCCCACGTCCCCGAGATCGAGGAGAACAGCACGAAGGCGTCCAGCGGGCGGCCTTCGAACAGGGCGTCGAGGTGGGCCGCGCCGCGCGTCTTGGCCGCCGTCCGCCAGGCCAGTTCCTCCGGCGTGCAGTCCATCAGCGCGGTGTCCGAGGTCAGTCCCGCCGTGTGCACCACGGCCCGTACGGTGTCGCCCTCGTCGCGCAGCCGCTCCAGGACCCGTTCCAGCGCGGTGCGGTCGGCGACGTCGCAGGCCAGCAGGGTGCTCCGGGCGCCGAGCGCCGCCAGGGCGTCGACCAGCGCGTCGGCGCCGGGGGCCTCGGGGCCCCGCCGGCTGAGCAGGACGAGGTGTTCCGCGCCGCGCTCCGCGAGCCAGCGCGCCACCTGGGCGCCGAGGCCTCCGGTTCCGCCGGTGACGAGGACCGTGCCGCGCACCGTCCACGGTGCGGGCGCGGGTGTCGCGGGCTCCGGCGCGGGGACGAGGCGGCGGCCCAGCGGCGCCGGCGCGCGTACGGCCACCTGGTCCTCGCCGTCCCGCCCGGCCAGCACCGCGCACAACCCGTCCAGCGCGGGCCCGTCCAGCAGGTCCGGCAGGTCGACCAGGCCGCCCCAGCGCCGCGGGTGCTCCAGTGCCGCCACCCGGCCCAGGCCCCACACCTGGGCCTGTTCGGGGCGGACCTCCTCCGTGCCGCGGACCGCCACCGCGCCGCGGGTGGCGCACCACAGGGGCGCGTCGATGCCGCTCTCGCCCAGTGCCTGGAGCAGCAGCAGGGTCCCGGTCAGGCAGGTGTCGAGCGTCCGCAGGCCCGGGTGGGTTCCCTCGGCCAGGGCCAGCAGGGACAGGACGCCCTCCAGGGCGCCGAACTCCGGGAGCAGCGAGGCCAGCTCAGCGCGTTCGACGGCGGCCCCGACCCGGATCACGACCACGTCGGCGCCGTGTCCGGCGAGAGCCTGTTCGCAGGCGAGTGCGGTGTCCTCGGCGCCGGGTCCGTCCGGGGTGACGAGCAGCCAGCGACCGGAGAGGCGGGGCTCCGCGGGCGCGGTGAGCGGCTCCCAGGCGATGCGGTAGCGCTGGGGGCCGGCCGGGACCGCGGTCCCCCGGCGGGAGCGCCAGGCGGCGGGGGCCGGGTCCAGCGCGGCTTCCGGCCAGAAGCGCCTGCGCTGGAAGGCGTAGGTGGGCAGGTCGACCCGCCGCACGTCGGTTCCGCTCCAGCCCGCCGACCAGTCCACCGCCACGCCGCGCAGGTGGAGCGAGGCGAGCGCGGTGCGGACAGCGTCCGACTCGCCACGGCCGTCGCGCAGCAGCGGCACCGTCCCGGGGCCGCCGGGGGCCGGGGCGGGGGTGGAGTCGGGGACGGGGTCGGGGACGGGGTCGGAAAGGCAGGTGTGGAGCATGCCGGACAGCACGCCGCCCGGTCCGAGTTCGAGGTAGGTCGTCGCACCCTCGGCCCGCAGCCGGCGGGCCCCGTCCAGGAAGCGCACGGTGCCCCGGACGTGGCGTACCCAGTGGTCGGGGGAGCGGAGTTCCGCGGCCGTGGCCGTACGCCCGGTCAGGTTGGAGACGATCTCGATGCCGGGCGCGTGGTAGGTCAGCGACTCGGCCACTTCCCGGAACGCGTCGAGCATCCCGTCCATCCGGGCGGAGTGGAACGCGTGGCTCACGCTCAGGCGCCGGGTGCGCCGTCCGCGGGAGCGGAACGCACCGGCCAGGCGCGTAACCGCGTCCGCGTCACCGGACAGGACCACGGAGCTCGGCCCGTTGACGGCGGCGACGTCCACCGCGTCCCGGCCCGCCTCCCGCTCCGGGGCGGGGTGCCCGGTGCGGTCGTCCAGCAGGGCCCGGTGCACTTCCTCCTCGGTGGCCTCCACCGCCACCATCGCCCCGCCCCCGGGAAGTCCGTCCATCAGCCGTCCCCGGGCCGCTACCAGCGCGCAGGCGTCGGGCAGGTCCAGCACGCCCGCCGCGTGGGCGGCGGCGAGTTCGCCGACGGAGTGCCCCATCAGCAGGTCGGGCCGCACGCCCCAGTGCTGCACGAGCCGGAACAGCGCCGTCTCCAGGGCGAACAACGCGGGCTGGGTGTACCGGGTGCGGTCGAGCAGATCCGCATCCGGCGTTCCGGGCTCGGCGAACAGGATGTCGCGCAGGGGAAGGTCGAGGTGCGGGTCCAGGCCGGTCAGCACCTCGTCGAGGGCGTCGGCGAACACCGGGTCGTCACGGTAGAGCTCCGCACCGGCGCCGGCCCGCTGGCTGCCCTGTCCCGGGAAGAGGAAGGCGGTCCGGCCGGAGCGTACGGCGCCGCCGGTGAGCAGCCGGCCCGCTGCCGTGCCGCGCGCGAGTGCGGTGAGCGAGCGCCGGACGGACGCCCGGTCCCGTCCCAGGACGGCGGCCCGGTGTTCGAGCGGGGCTCGCCCCGTGGCGAGCGAGTAGGCGACGTCCGCCAGTTCGACGTCCGGGTCGGCATCGAGCCGGCTCACCAGTCGGCCGGCCTGCGCCCGCAGGGCCTCCGGTGTCCTGGCCGAGAGCAGCAGCGGCACGGGAGGGCCGGTACGGCGGGCGGTGGGAGTTGCGGTGACCGCCGCGATGGCCATCGTGGCGGTGGCGGTGGTGTCCGAGGCGAGCTCGGCCGGGGCGTCGGTCCGCTCCAGGGTGTCGGTCCGCTCCGGGGCGTCGGTCCGGTCCGGGGCGGGCACGACCGCGATGGCGGGCGCCTGCTCGATGATCGCGTGGGCGTTGGTGCCGCTGATGCCGAACGACGACACCCCCGCCCGACGCGGGCTCCCGGTCTCCGGCCACGGGGTGCGCGCGGTGAGCAGGCGGATGCCGCCGCCGGACCAGTCGACGTGCGGGTTCGGCGTCCCGGCGTGCAGGGTTCCCGGCAGTTCGCCGTGGCGGATGGCCAGCACCATCTTCATCACCCCGGCCACCCCGGCCGCGGCCTGGGTGTGCCCGATGTTCGACTTCACCGAGCCGAGCCACAGCGGACGGTCCGCCTGGCGCGCCGGTCCGTGGACGGCCTGGAGCGCCTGCGCCTCGATGGGGTCGCCGAGCCTCGTGCCGGTGCCGTGGGCCTCGATCGCGTCGATCTGGTCGGCACGCAGCGCGGCGTCGGCCAGGGCGGCGCGGATGACCTGCTGCTGGGACGGGCCGTTGGGGGCGGTGAGCCCGTTGCTGGCGCCGTCCTGGTTCACGGCGGTGCCGCTGATCAGCGCGAGCACGGGGTGGCCGTGGCGCAGGGCGTCGCTGTGGCGCTCCAGCAGCAGCACTCCGGCGCCTTCGCCCCAGCCCGTGCCGTCCGCCTCCGCCGAGAACGCCTTGCACCGTCCGTCGGCGGCGAGCCCGCGCTGCCGGCTGAACTCCACGAAGAGCCGCGGGGTGCTCATCACCGTCACCCCGCCCGCGAGGGCCTGCTCGCAGTCGCCGCGCCGCAGTGCCTGCACGGCCAGGTGCAGCGCCACCAGCGACGAGGAGCACGCGGTGTCGACGGTGAGCGAGGGCCCCTGGAGGCCGAGGACGTAGGACAGCCGCCCCGAGAGCACGCTGGCCGTGTTCCCGGTCAGCAGATGCCCCTCGGACACTCCCTCGGCACCCTCCAGCAGCGCGGAGTAGTCCTGGCCGTTGGTGCCGATGTAGACGCCGACCTGCCGGTCCTTCAGCGCCGTCGGATCCTGCCCGGCGCCCTCGACCGCCTCCCAGGCGGTTTCCAGGAGCAGCCGCTGCTGCGGGTCCATGGCCAGCGCCTCGCGCGGCGAGATGCCGAAGAACTCCGCGTCGAACTCGGGGGCGTCGTGCAGGAAGCCGCCCTGCCTGCTGTACGTGGTTCCGGCGCGGTCGGGGTCCGGGTCGTACAGCCCCTCGGTGTCCCAGCCCCGGTTCGACGGCCAGTCGCCGACGGCGTCGGTGCCCTTCGAGAGAAGGTGCCAGAAGTCCTCGGGCCGGGTGACCCCGCCGGGGAAGCGGCAGCCCATGCCGACGATCGCGATGGGTTCCTTGCTGCCGGGCTCCTCCGCCCGGCTCGCCTCCGCGCCGACGGAGCCGGCGGTGGTGGCGGCGCCGCTCGCCGCGGCCGGCAGGTCCAGGTCCGCGAGCAGCCGGTCGGCCAGTGCCGACGGTGTGGGGTGGTCGAACAGGACGGTGGCGGGCAGGCCCAGTCCGGTGACGGCGGCGAGCCGGTTGCGCAGCTCCACCGCCGTCAGCGAGTCGAAGCCGAGCGCGGAGAACGCCTTTCCGGGCTGGACCGTGTCGACGTCGGGGTGGCGCAGGACCGTCGCCGCGTGGGTGCGCACCAGTTCGGTGAGGGTCCTGACCCGGTCCTCGTGGCGCGGCAGTTCGGCGATCTGCTGCCGCAGGGCATCGGCGGAGCCGCCGCCCTCGCGGGCCGGCGACGGTGCGGTGGTGTCCGGAACGGGCCTCGCGGCAGCCGGGTCCGGTATCGCGTCGAGCAGGGCGGCGGACCGCAGGCCCATGCCCGTGGTGAAGCGCCGCCAGTCGACATCGGCGACCACGACCAGCGCGTCGTCCTCCGCGAGTGCTCGGCCGATCGCGGTGACGGCCGTCTCGGGCTCCATCACCGGCATGCCGAAGTCCCGCAGCCGCGCGGCGACTCCGTCCGCCAGCATGCCCGGCCCGGCCCAGGCGCCCCACGCCACGGACGTGCCGGGCAGCCCGGCGGCCCGGCGGGCGGCGACGAGTGCGTCGACGGCCGCGTTGGCGGCCGCGTAGTTGCCCTGCCCGGCGTTGCCCACGACGCCCATCACCGACGAGAACACCACGAAGGCCGACAGGTCGAGCCCGGCGGTGGCCTCGTGCAGGTTCCGTGCGGCGGTCAGCTTGGCCCGCAGCACCACGGCGAGCCGGGCGGGGTCCAGCGCGTCGAGCACACCGTCGTCGAGGACGCCCGCCGCATGGATGACGGCGGACAGCGGGTACCGCGCCGGGATGCCGGCGACCAGCGCCGCCAGTGCGGCCGGGTCCGCGACGTCGCAGGCCGCGAAGGCCACTTCGGCGCCCAGCCCCGTCAGTTCCGCCCGCAGCGCGTCCGCGCCGGGTGCCTCGGCGCCGCGACGGCTGACCAACAGCAGCCGTTCCGCGCCCTGGCCCGCGAGCCAGCGCGCGGTGTGCGAGCCGACGCCACCGGTGCCACCGGTGACGAGGACCGTGCCCTGCCATCGCGGTCGCGTCCGCACCCCGACGGCCGCGTCGCCCTCACGGGGCTTCGGCGCCGCGGACGGCGCGGGCCGCAGACGGCGGCCGTGGACCCCGGTGGAGCGCACCGCCACCTGTTCCTCATCGGCCACGGCTCCCGCGAGCACCGCGCACAAGCGGCGGGCGGCCCGAACGTCCAGCACCTCGGGCAGGTCGATCAGACCGCCCCGGCGATGCGGGTGCTCCAGTGCCAGCGTCCGGCCCAGGGCGGCGGACGCGGCCTGACCGACGTGCCCGGGCCGCTCCGCGCCGCCCAGGACCGCCGTTCCCTTCGTCAGCGTCCAGAGCCGGGCGGGGATGCCCGCGGCCTCCAGCGCCTGGGCCAGCGCGAGGGTCAGCGCCGGACCACCAGGGAGGTCGGGGTGTTCGGGGTGGGGGCGCTCCTCCCAGGACAGCAGGGACAGCACTCCGGCGATCGGCTGCTCCCCGGCGGTCTTCGTGAGCAGGGCGGCGAGTTGTCCGCGGGTCGCGCCCGGATCGGCGACGACGCACGGGAGGAGGTCGGCTCCGGCCTCGCCGAGGGTGTCCAGGACGGCCGCCGCGTCGTCGCCCTCGGGACGCAGGGCGAGCCAGCGACCGGGCAGGCCGTCCGCCGGCGCGACCGACAGGGGCGCCCAGGCGACGTGGTAACGCCAGGACTCCGCCCTCCGTTCACGCTTCCTGGCGGAGCGCCAGGTCGCCAGGGCGGGCAGGACTTCGTCCAGGGCTTCACGGCCGACCCCGAGGACTTCGGCGAGTCGGGCGGGGTCCTCCAGTTCCAGGTCGTCCCAGCGGTCTTCGGCGGGGGCGGCCGGGACGGCGGCGGGGGCGGTCAGCCAGTAGCGCCGCCGCTGGAAGGCGTACGTCGGCAGGTCCACCCGCCGGCCCTCCGGGAACGCTCCCGACCAGTCCACCGCCAGTCCGCGCTCCCACCCGCGGCCCACCGAACGCAGCACCTGTTCCAGGCCGCCTTCTTCACGCCGCAACGTCCCCAGCACCGCAGCGTCCGCACCCGCGGCCTCCACCGACTCCCCCACCGCCACGCCCAGCACCGGGTGCGGGCTGGACTCGATGAAGACGCGGTGCCCGGCCGCGAGGAGCGCACGGGTCGCCTGCTCGAACTCGACGGTCTCCCGCAGATTCCGGTACCAGTACCCGGCATCAAGGGACTTCGTGTCCAACAGGCCGCCCGTCACGCTCGAATAGAACGGCACCGAACCGGACCGGGGCACGATGCCGTCCAAGTCGGCGAGCAACTGCTCGCGGACCTCCTCCACATGCGCGGAGTGCGACGCGTAGTCGACCTCGATCAGACGCGCCCGCACCCCCTCCCCCACCAGCGCGTCGACCAGCTCCGTCACGGCGTCCGCGTCACCCGAAACCACCGTCGACGACGGACCGTTCACCGCCGCCACCGACAACCCCGCCCACGAGGCGATACGCCCCCGCACCTCCTCCACCGGCAACGGCACCGACGCCATCCCGCCCCGCCCCGCCAACGCCCCCACCGCACGGGAACGCAACGCCACCACCCGCGCCCCGTCCTCCAGACTCAGACCACCCGCCACACAAGCAGCCGCGACCTCGCCCTGCGAGTGACCCACCACCGCATCGGCCACCACACCGAACGAACGCCACACCTCCGCCAGCGACACCATCACCGCCCACAGCACCGGCTGCACCACATCCACCCGCGCCAGCAACCGCTCCGAACCCAACGCATCCACCAACGACCAGTCGGTGTAAGGCGCCAGAGCCCGACCGCACTCCGCCATCCGCCCCGCGAACACCTCCGACTCACCCAGCAACTCCGCGGCCATCCCCACCCACTGCGACCCCTGACCCGGGAACACCAGCACCGAACGACCCGACGACACCCCGGCACCGCCGGCCACCGGTCCCGGTGCCGAACGCCCCTCCGCCAGCACCTTCACCCCGGCGAGCAACTCGCTCCGGTCCGCGCCCACCACCACCGCACGGTGCTCGAAGGACGCACGCCCCACCGCCAGCGAGTAGCCCACGTCCGCCAGGTCGAGCACGGGCTCCGCCGCCACCCGTGCCGCCAGCGCCTCCGCCTGTGCCCGCAGAGCCTCCGCACTGCGCGCCGACACCGGCCACACCACCGCCCCGGGACGCCGGGTACCCTCAGCCGCCCCGACCGGAGCCCCGACCGGAGCCTCGGCCGGCGCAGCCTCCAGGATCACGTGGGCGTTGGTCCCGCTGATGCCGAAGGAGGACACCCCGGCCCGGCGCGGACGTCCCGTGTCGTCCCACCCACGGGCCTCGGTGAGCAACCGCCCGGCCCCCGCGGACCAGTCCACCTCGGGCGTCGGGCCGTCCACGTGCAGCGTCTTCGGCATCACCCCGTGCCGCATCGCCAGCACCGACTTGATGACCCCCGCCACACCGGCCGCGGCCTGGGCGTGGCCGATGTTGGACTTCAGCGAGCCGATCCACACGGGACGGTCCGCCGGACGGCCCTGCCCGTACGTGGCCAGCAGCGCCTGAGCCTCGATCGGGTCACCCAGCCGCGTCCCCGTACCGTGCGCCTCCACCACGTCCACCTCGGACGCCGACAGCCCCGCGTCCGCCAGCGCCGCCCGGATCACCCGCTGCTGCGACGGACCGTTCGGCGCCGTCAGACCATTGCTCGCACCGTCCTGGTTCACCGCCGAACCACGGATCACCGCCAGCACCGGATGCCCGTTGCGCCGCGCATCCGACAACCGCTCCACCAACAGCATCCCCACGCCCTCGGCCAGGCCGAAGCCGTCGGCGGCTGCCGCGAAGGCCTTGCAGCGGCCGTCCGGGGCGAGGCCGCCCTGACGGCTGAACTCCACGAGCATGCCGACCGTGGACATCACGGTCGCGCCGCCGGCCAGCGCCAGCGAGCACTCGCCCGACCGCAGCGCCCGCACCGCCAGGTGCAGGGCCACCAGCGAGGACGAGCACGCCGTGTCCACGGTGACCGCCGCTCCCTCCAGACCGAGGGTGTAGGCCAGTCGGCCCGACGCGACGCTCCCGGTGTTGCCGGTCAGCAGGTGGCCGCCCTCGTCGGCGCCCTGTTCGAGAGGGGGCCCGTAGTCCATCGTCATCGCCCCGACGTAGACGCCCGTCGGGGTCCGCCGCAGCGTGGCCGGGTCGATCCCGGCCCGCTCCAGCGCTTCCCAGGCGGTCTCCAGCAGCAGCCGCTGCTGCGGGTCCATCGCCGCCGCCTCGCGCGGCGAGATGCCGAAGAACTCCGCGTCGAACTCGGCCGCACCGGCGAGCGAACCCGCCTCCCGCTGGTAGTACCGGCCCGGCGTCCCCGGTGCGGGGTCGTACCGTCCGGCGGTGTCCCAGCCGCGGTCGTCGGGCAGCGCGGAGACGGCGTCGGCACCTGCCGCCACCAGCTCCCACAGTTCGTCGGGGCTGCCGACACCGCCGGGGTAGCGGCAGGCCATGCCGACGATCACCACGGGGTCGTCGTCCGCGGCCCGCCGCACCGGCCCGTCCGGGTCCGGGTTCCCCTCGGGCCGCTCGCCGCCGATCCCGGCGCAGAGGTACGCGGTCAGGGCCGCCGGTGTCGGGCAGTCGAAGGCGACCGTCGCCGGGATGCGCAGCCCCGTCGCCGCACTCAGCCGGTTGCGCAGCTCCACGGCGGTGACGGAGTCGAATCCCAGGTCGAGGAAGGCCAGGTCGGCGGGGACCGGATCGGTCCGCCCGGTCAGCGCGGCGGTCTCCTCGCCCACCAGCCGTGCCAGCGCGGCACGCCGCTCCGGTACGTCCATTTCGGCCAGCTCCGCGCGGAACGCGGTGCCGGCATCCCGGTCATCGCCTGCGCCGCCCGCACCGCCCGGCCCCTTCGCGTCCCCCGGTCCGGGCTCCGCGAGCGCCGCCAGGGCAGCCGCCGGCAGTTCCCGCACCCGGGCCTGCCGGCCGGCGGACAGCACGTCCCGTTCCGGGGTGACACCGCGTACGTACAGGTCGCCGAGCGAGGTCAGGAACCGGCCCGGACCGCCCTGGTCCCGGCGCAGCGTCCCGAGGACGGCGGCCTGCGCACCGTGTTCCTCCGCGCAGTCCGTGAGGGCGGAGGTCAGCACGGTGTGCGGGCTGACCTCCAGCAGGACGCCGTACCCGTCCCGCAGCAGGGCCCCGGTCGCCTGGTGGAACCTGACCGGGTTGCGCAGGTTGCGGCACCAGTAGTCGGCGTCCAGTGCCGGGACGTCCAGTCGTCCCCCGGTCAGTCCGGAGTAGTAGGGCAGCTGCGGTGTGCGGGGCCGGATCGGTGCGAGGTCGGCGCGCATCCGGGGGATGATCGCGTCGATGTGGGGGGAATGGGCGGCCAGGCCCACCGCGATCCGCCGTGCGTGCACCGCGTCCGAGGCCAGGTCGGCGAGGAGTTCGGCCGCGGCGTCGCGGTCGCCGGAGACGATCACGGACCGCGGGCCGTTGTGCGCGGCGACGACGAGGCGGCCGTCCCAGCGGCGCAGCCGCGGCTCGACCTCGCCGGCCGGGGCCATGACGGAGACCATGTCGCCCTGCCCGGCCAGGGTCGCCTGGGCCTGGCTCCACAGGGCCACCACCCGCGCGCAGTCGTCCAGGGACAGCGCGCCGCAGACCGCGGCGGCGGTGACCTCGCCGACGCTGTGCCCGAGCACGGCGGCCGGTTCCACACCGTGGGACCGCCACAGCTCGGCGAGCGACACCGTCACGGCGAACAGCAGGGGCTGCACCACGTCGGCCCGGTCCCCGGCGGGGGCGCCCGGCGCGTCCGGGTCGCGGAGCACGTCGATCGGCGACCAGTCGACGAACGGTTCCAGGGCCTGCGCGCAGGCGTCCATCCGGTCGCGGAACACCGTGGAGGTGTCCAGCAGGTCCACCGCCATCCGGGGCCACTGCGCGCCCTGTCCGGGAAACACGAAGGCGACCCGGCGGCCGGCTCCTGCGGCGCCCTCCACCAGGCCGGGCATGCTCCTGCCGTCGGCGAGTGCCTGCAGCCGCCGGAGGAATCCGTCACGGCCGTCCGCCACCAGTGCCGCCCGCCGGCTCCCCTCGGAAGCGGTGTGCGCGAGGGTGAACGCGATGTCCTGGGGGCTCCAGTCGTCACGGCCGGCCAGGTACGCGTGCAGGCCGCGCGCGCCGGCCGCCAACGACTCCTTGCCGCTGCCGGCCAGTGTCCACAGCAGCGGTGCTTCCGTACCGTCGGGGTGCGCCATCGTGTGTTCGGACTCCTTCACGGCGAGCAGGACCATCAGTCGCGGGACCGTGGCGGCGCGCCCGCTCCCACGGGTCGCGCGCCGACCGGGACGCCTTCGTCATGCCCGGCGTGTACCGCCACCGGACCTGCGACGTCGATCTTGCCCAAGTCGCATAGCAGCCCGATAGCGCAGGCCGCGACACGATGCGGACGGGGAAAAGGGCAGGTCACGGAGTCGCGGGAGAGCCGCGCGCACCCCGTGGGACGGGTCAGCCTCCGGCTTCGGCGGACCGCTGCGGGCCCGGGGTCCGGGCCACCCCCAGCTCCCGCCAGATCCCGTCCAGTGCGGCGACGAACTCCTCCACCGCCGCGGGCTCGTGGACGGCGCCGGGCGCGCTCCTGAGGATCTCCTGGCCGACGCGCACGCTCGGCGCGTTGATCGCCTGCACGTAGATGCCGTGGCGTTCCAGCAGCAGGGCGGAGATCCGCCGGGCGAGTGCGTCGTCCCCGACGAAGACCGAGACGATGTGGGACTCGTCGGAGACGAAGGGGATTCCGCGTTCCGTGAGGAGCCGGTGCGTCAGCCGCGCGTTCGCGCGGAGCCGGTCGCGTTCCTCGTCCGAAGCGCGCAGGTGCCGGACCGCGGCGAGCGCGCCCGCCACGACCGCCGGTGGCAGGGCGGTGGTGAAGATGAAGGAGCGGGACAGGCCCCGCACCGCGTCGACCAGCTCGGCGGGACCGGCGATGTATCCGCCGGTGGTGCCGAACCCCTTGGCGAGCGTCCCCATGATGACGGTGAACTCGTCCGCGATGCCCAGGCTCGCGGCGATGCCGGCTCCCTCCGGCCCGTACATCCCGACCGCGTGGACCTCGTCGAGGAAGGTCACCGCACCGTACTCGCGGGCGATCCGGGCGATCTCGGCGAGCGGGGCGACATCACCCGCCATCGAGTAGACCGACTCCATGACGATCATCTTCGGCCGGTCGGGATCGGTGGCGGATATCAGCTCTTCCAGGTGCGCCGTGTCGTTGTGGCGGAAGATGTGCTTCTCGGCGCCGCTGTGGCGGAGCCCGTCGATGATCGAGGCGTGGTTCATCTCGTCGGAGAAGACGGCGCAGTTCGCCGGCCGGCCGGCGAGGACGGTGAGGGCCCCGTCATTGGCGGTGTACCCGGAGGTGAAGAGAAGGGCGTCCTCCTTGCCGTGCAGATCCGCCAGTTCGTTCTCCAGCAGCACGTGGTAGTGGTTGGTTCCGCCGATGTTCCGGGAGCCGCCCGCGCCCGCGCCGTACTCGCCGAGGGCTTCCCGGGTCGCCGCCAGGACCAGCGGGTGCTGGCCCATTCCCAGGTAGTCGTTGCTGCACCACACGCTGATCTCGGAGGTGATCCCGCCCCGCAGGCTCCGGGCCGCCGGAAATTTCCCGGCGAGCCGGCCGATCTCGAGAAACTCCCGTTTCGCCTCCGGGGATCCGCCTTCCCTCATCTGCCGCGAGAAGAGCTCCAGGTAATGGTTCATGACCACCCTTTTCTCCGAGGACTGCGCCGGTGCGGGGGCCGGACCGGTAGAGGGAATTGTCTCAGAGCGGAATATCACTTCGATGGCGCGGTCTGCGACAATTCAGCACGCCCCGCGCGCCGGATTCCTCAATTCAAACCCCTGGTGGACCTGCGGTGCGCGTTGTACGCTGAGCGGAAATTCCCCGGAACGGCACCACTGGAGTTTCCCATGCCGTCGGACGAAACGTATGTCAGCCAGATCCTTGAGGTAATCTCCGCGGAACCGGAGAAGGTGGTCCTGTCCTGGCGCGACAGGACGCTGACCGCGGCGGAGCTGACCGCCCTGGTCCGGTCGGCCGCGCAGGCCCTGCACCGGGACGCCGGCGGGAGCGGCGGCGGCGCCGTGGTCGCCGTCCTGACCGTCACCAACACCGCCCCGACCCTGGTCCTGCGGTACGCCGCGAATCTGGTCGGGGCCACGGTGGTCCATCTGCACACCACCAACGCGGTCGACCCGGCGGACCACCTGGCCGCCGGCGCCAAGCTCAAGATCCTCCGGGACACCGGTGCGACGTACCTGGCCGTCGACGCGGAGAACCTCGCGACCGCCCGTGAGCTGCGCGAGCGGCTGGGCACTCCGCTCACCCTGGCCGCCCTCGGCGACCTGGGCCCCGATGTCCTGGACCTGACCGCCGGGGACCCGGACGCACTGGATCCGGCCGGCATCGAGATCGGACCCGACCGGCCCGCGGTGGTGACCTACACGAGCGGCACGACCGGCGAGCCGAAGGGCATCGCCTTCGACTTCCGGGCCCGCAACGGCTTCATCTCCGCCGGACTCCGGATGGGCTGGCGGTCCGTCTACCTGGGCTTCCTCCCGCTCAGCCACTCCAGCGGCGCCACGGCCGACGACGCACTCGCGTCCGGCGGCTCGGTGGTCCTGCGGGACGGCTTCGACCCGGGCGACGCGTTGCGCGCCGTCGAGCGGCACGGGATCACCCGGATGCTGCTCTCCCCTCCCCAGCTGTACCTGCTCATGGACCATCCGGAGGTGGGCTCGACCGATCTGTCCGGTCTCCGGATGGTGACGTACGTGGGCTCCCCCGCGTCCCCCGAGCGACTGGCCGAGGCGGTCAAGGTCTTCGGCGACGTGCTGATCCAGGTCTACGCGACCAGCGAGGCGGGCTTCGTCAGCATGCTCTCGCCCACCGAGCACCTCGACCCCCGGCTGCGGGTCACGGTCGGCCGCCCGATGCCCGACTGGGTCCGGATCACCGATCCGGACGACCACCGCGACCTGCCGCCCGGCGAGACCGGCGAGGTCTGCGTACGGTCGCCCTTCACGATGAGCGAGTACGTGGCCGAGCCCGAACTCACCGCCCGGACCGTACGGGACGGCTGGGTGCACACCGGTGACCTCGGCTTCGTCGACGGCGGCGGCTACCTCCACCTGCGCGGCCGGATCGGCGAGGTGACCAAGACCAACGGCATCAAGATCCACCCGGTGACGGTGGAGAACGCCCTCCTGGCCCATCCCGACGTGGCTCAGGCCGTCGCCTTCTGCGTCAAGGACCGGGACCGGGTCGAGTACCTGCACGCCGCCGTGGTGCTGCGCGAGGCGGGCACGGCCGGCCCCGACGAACTGGCGGAGCACATCCGGGCCACCATCTCGCCCAAGCACGTCCCCGCGCGGATCCACGTCCGCCCCACGCTGCCCCTCACCGGCGTCGGCAAACCGGACAAGGCGCGGCTGGCCGCGGAAGCGGGCGGGTGAGACCCCGTGACCCTCTCCGTGGCGGCGATCCTCGCCGAGTCCGCGCTACGGCGGCCGGAGCACCCGGCGGTCGTGTCCGGTACGCGGAAGATCACCTACCGCGAGCTGTGGGACGGGGCGCGGAGGTACGCGGCAGCGCTGCGCGCGCGGGGCATCGGCCCCGACGACAAGGTGGCGCTGCTGCTGCCCAACACACCGCACTTCCCGCTGGCCTACTTCGGTGTGCTCGCCCTCGGCGCGGTCGTGGTCCCGGTCCACTCCCTGCTCCGGGCGGACGAGATCGCGTACGTCCTGAAGGACTCCGGGGCGGCGGCACTGATCTGCGCCGCCCCGCTCCTGGCCGAGGGCGGCAAGGCGGCGGAGACGGCCGGCACGCCCGTGCTCACCGTCATGGAAGAAGGGGACGAGGAGGAGGGGGGCGCCCGCGCGCCGCGGCTGGACGCGCTCGCGGCGCGGAGCACCCCGATCGACCGCCAGGTACCGCGCGACCCCGGGGACATCGCGCTGATCCTCTACACCTCCGGCACCACCGGCCGGCCCAAGGGCGCCCTGCTCACGCATCTCAACGTGGTGATGAACGTCGACACGACCATGCTGTCGCCGTTCGACTTCACCGCGGACGACGTCCTGCTCGGCTGCCTGCCGCTGTTCCACACCTTCGGCCAGATCTGCGGCATGAACACCTGCTTCCGGGCGGGGGCGACCCTGGTGCTGATGCCGCGGTTCGACGGACCGGGCGCGCTGGACCTCATGGTGCGGGAGGGCTGCACCGTCTTCATGGGGGTCCCGACGATGTACACGGCACTCCTCGACGCGGCCCGCTCCGCCCCGCGCAGGCCCGCGCTCGACCGCGCGTTCTCCGGCGGCGCGGCGCTGCCGGTGGCGGTCCTGGACGCGTTCCGGGAGACGTTCGGCTGCCCGGTCCTCGAAGGGTACGGGCTGACCGAGACGTCTCCGGTGGTGGCCTACAACCAGAAGGCGTGGCCGCTCAGACCGGGCACGGTGGGCCGGCCGATCTGGGGCGTCGAGGTCGAGATCGCCAGGGCGGACGTGGAGGACAGGATCGAGCTGGTGCCCGCCGGCGAGACGGGGGAGATCGTCATCCGGGGGCACAACGTGATGGCCGGCTACCTGAACCGGCCGGAGGCGACCGCCGAGGCCATCGTGGACGGCTGGTTCCGCTCGGGCGACCTCGGCGTCAAGGACGACGAGGGCTACCTGTCCGTCGTCGACCGCAAGAAGGACGTGGTGCTGCGCGGCGGGTACAACGTCTACCCGCGCGAGGTGGAGGAGGTCCTGGCCCGCCACCCGGCCATCGCCCAGGCAGCCGTCGTCGGACTCCCCCACCCCGTCCACGGCGAGGAGGTGTGCGCGGTGGTCAGGGTCCGCCCCGGCACCGCGCCGGACCCGGCCCTCGGCGCCGAGATCGTCGCCTGGAGCAGGGAGCGGATGGCGCCGTACAAGTACCCGCGCCGGGTGGAGTTCGTGGACGCCTTCCCCCTCGGCCCCAGCGGCAAGGTGCTCAAACGGGAGCTGGTCGCCCGGTTGAGCGCTGCGGATCCGGACAACCCGCCGGGCGACCGGCCACGCCCGCACTGAGCCCGGGCCCGGGCGCTGCGCCGCACGAATCGAGGCGGGCGGCCCGCGGAGTGCCCGCCCGCGGACCGCTCGACACGAGAGGCCGTCCCCGCATTGCCGCGAGGACGGCCTTCCGGTCTGCTCGAACACAACATCGACCAGGGTGCCAGGATCTCGAACCCGGGCTATTCCAGGACCTCGGCATCCTCCTCGACCACGGCGGCAGGCGAGTATCCGGAGATGTCCAAGTACCACATGAAGCGACCGTTGTTCATATCGGGGGACGTCGTCCGGGTGACCTTCCGTTCGCTGTCGTTGGCGTCGGCCTTGAGATAGCTGCCCTGCCAGTGCGACTTGAGGTAGACCAGGTCGCCGGTTCGCAGGACGCGCCTCCCCTTGTGGGTGAAGGAGGTGGCAACGCCCGTCGGACCCACCTCCACCTTGGGATATGTATAACCCGGATTATGGGATTTCGCGACGAACGCGTCGGCCACCACGAGTTCGCCACCGCCCTGGGGAATGGTGATGTTCTTGCCTGCGCCCATGTTCAGGCCGCCGTTGGCGTTGAGGCCACCGTGGAGGTTCACCGTGGCCTGCGCCGTGGTGTCGAAGCGGCCCGTCTTGAGCCAGAGATACCCGTTGGCCCCGGGGTCGAGAGTGACATTGCCGCCGGCGGTGACGTCACCGGTGGCAGCGAGGGCGCCGTTGACCGTGACACTGCCGTTGAGGCCGAGCACGCCGGCCCCGCGCCCGTTGATCTCGCTGGCCGCAATACTGATGGTGCTGATGGCCCCGCTGTAGGTTCCGTTCCCCGTCACGGACAGAACGCCGTCGAGGAACGTGGCTTTCACCTTCTTGGCGACATTCTCCTTGTCCGGCATGTTCTCGATGGTGAGCGCAGCGTTCTCGGGCGACCTGACGGCCTTCACGATGAGGGCATTGGTGAATTCGGTGGCGCTGTTCGAGATGGTCAAGGCCCCGCCCGTGATGGTCAGCGGCCTCTCGTTGGGCGCTGTGGCGTTGTAGGGACCACGGATCTCCCCGACGCGGAGGACCTTTCCGACCGCCTGGTTGATGTGCCCGTTGAACACGCTGTCCCCGGCGGCAGTCACGGCGGTGACGGCGATGTCGGGGTTGTTGACCTTGATGTAGGTGGTCAGGTAGCGGACTTCGTTGCTCATCCTGGCTTCGAGGGTGAAGCTGGAGTCGTCGACCAGGTTGTCCGGGGAAGTCCAGCGACCGCCACTGGCCGTGGACGACCCCTGGGTGCCGTCCGGCTTGCGGTAGTACACGGTGTACGTCGCGTGGGGGGTGCCTTCCCAGTGGAGGGTGGCCTTGGTGTTGCGGGCGATGGCGACGGAGGCCGGGCGGAAGCTGTGCAGGTAGAAGGAGTCGTCGCGCTTGCTGACGATGCCCTTGCCGGTGCGTTCCAGGAAGGGGCCGTCCGCGCCGGTGGTGGAGGTGGACTCCTCCCAGACGATGTCGACCGGGCCGGCACCGCCGTTGACCTCGATGCCCCACAACTCCAACTGGACGCTCCAGCGTCCGTCGAACGCGGCGGGCTCGTCCGGCGGCGGCGAGCAGGTGAAGACGACCTGGTTGGGGTCGCGGGTGTCGCGGTCGACGGCCCACTGCCGCTTGCCGTCGGGCACGGTCAACTCGTAGTGGATCAGGGTCGGTTCGCTGGTCAGGGCGGAGGCCTGGCGGCCGGTCGGGATGCGGACCTTGAACCATTCGCAGTGCACCGGCCAAGGTCCGCTCGGCTCGCCCTTGCCGTAGGTGATGGTCAGTTTGGCGTACTCCGGTTTGGCGAAGGTGGAGACGTTCAGCGGGCTCGGGTCCTCGACCATGGCGGGCGGGAGCAGCATGGGGAGGTCGGCGGCAGTCACGGCTTCGGAACTCCTCGGTTCGGGTCGTCAGTTGGGCAGGGCTGTGGCGGTTCCGGTGCGGCGCTGCGGGCTTCCGTCGCCGGGCGCGGTGTCCTCGGTGATGCGGGTCTGGGTGCCCAGTGGCGTGCTGATGTCGAGGGTGAGGGTGAGGGCCCAGGTCCCGTCGAAGCGGGCGGGTTCGGCGGGGCTGAGGGTGAGGAGGGTGGCGGCCGGGTCGGTGGTGGCGGTTTCGACCAGCCACTGCCGGCCGCGCCCGGGGCCGCGTTCGAGGTCCAGCCGGGTGCGCAGGATGACGGGTTCCCCGGTCGGCACGGCTGCGCCGTGGGCGGTGGGGAGGTCGAGGGTGATCCGTGTGCACCGCACCGGCCAGCCGGTGGGGCCGTCCGGGTCGTCTCCGATGGTGAGGCGGAGGCGGCTGAGGGCCACTTCGCCGGGCTGTGCGGCGGTCGCCGGGGTGTGTTCCAGGCGGTACGGGAGGAGGAGTGCTGGGTCGGGGCTGGTCACGACGCGGTTCCTTCCGGGGCCGGGGCCGGGGCCCGGGTGGGGGCGGGGGCCGGGGTGGAGCGGGTCCGTCCCGGTGCCGGCGGTTGGAGTTGGAGGTAGCCGGAGCGGGCGACGGGAAGGGGCGCGTCGGGGTGGGAGAGCCGGTCGGCGTTGTGGATGAGGTGCTCGTCCCAGTCGGGCAGTGGCAGGCCGCCGGCGGCGCCGTCCACGGGGATCGGTTCGGCCCAGGTCCAGTCGCCGTGCCAGGCTGCGGGGCGGGGCATGACGAGGGACTTGTCCGACGGCTCGGCCTGCACGCTGAACTCGCGGACGGCGCACGGACCGGAGGCGGCGACGGTGTGTCGCAGCCGCACGAAGCGCGCGGTGAGCGGTGCTTCGGGAGCGTGGTGGATCTCGGTCGCCTGGGTGCAGCTGCGCAGAAGGGTCCACTGCTCGCCGTCGGCGGAGGCTTCCAGGTCGGTGGCCGAAGGGATGCCGCTGCCGTCCGGACGGCCGAGGAGGATGTCGACGGCTTCCACCCGCCGTTCGACGTGCAGGTCGAGGCCGACCCAGTCGTCGGCCCCCGGCGGTTCGCTGCTCTCGTAGGAGGTGGTCGGGTCGCCGTCCGCCATGGCCGATGCGGGGTGGCCGGGTTGGGCCTTGACGGAGGCAGCCGCCGCCGGGGGGCCGAAGCGGTCGGGGGCGAGCAGGGGGTTGAGGCGGAAGGAGGCGCGGATGCGGGCCAGGGCCCGGTGGGTGGTGTCGGCGTCCACGGAGACGTCGGCGACGGGGAGGATGTCGGTGGTGGCGTGGACGGCGGTGTGCGGGCAGGCCAGCAGGGTGAGGTGGTGGGTGGCGGGGCGGTCGGCGGGCCTGGCGGGCAGGGTGAGGTGTGCGCCGGTGCCGATCGGCGTCACATAGGTGTTGGCCGGGCCGTTCGGATCGACGGCGTGGAAGCGGTGGTAGCGGGTTCGCTGGTCGTGGTCGTCGGCGGCGAAGTAGCCGATGAGGCCGTCGGAGAGTCGGTCGGGGTCGCCCAGGCGCACGGTCCAGCGGTAGTCGGGGTAGTCCCGGTAGTCGGGGTGGTCACGCAGGTCGGGGTAGGGCTCGCCCGGCGGGACGAGCGCGCGCTTCCAACTCGGGTCCGACAGCGGCTCGCCCAGCAGGTCCAGGCCGAGGCGGGTGCGGATGAGCGCGATGGGGCGGCCGATCAGCCGGACCGGGGAGCGGTCCTCCTCGGGCGAGGGTTCGAGGATGTGGTCGAGCGCGGTGTCGATCGTCTTGCCCAGCGCCTCGAAGGCTTCCGGCCCGTGGGCGAGCAGCCCTTGGGCGAAGGCTGCGACATGCGGGTAGGCGGCGGCGAAGTCGTCGTCCTCCGGGTGGCGGCAGGGGGCGTGCGGGAGCGCGTTCCAGGCCGTCGTGCGGGTGTTCCGGACGTCGCGCACCACGCGCAGTTCGCCGAGCGGCTCCCCGTCGGGGCCGTAGACCAGCAGGGTCCGGTCGAGGTGGTTGGCCAGCAGCCAGCCGGCCACCGGTGCTTCGGCGCCGGGGAGTTGGTCCGCGTCGACTGCCCGGGCCGCCTCCGCGGGCGGTTGGTCGGTCCGTAGCGGCACGGTGTCCAGGCGGACCCGGGCCGGTTGGACGAGCCGTGGCGGTAGCTGCACGAAGCGCTGCGGGCCGGGCGGATTCGGGAACAGGTCGCGGTCCGGCACGACGCTGTCGGCGCGGACCGGCTGGAACTGGATGGGCTGGGTGCCGGTCGGCTGCACCAGCGAGCACACGCGTCCGAAGCGGTCGATGACGACCAGCTCGATGAAGTGGAACTGGCCTGCCCGCACTGGCTGGAAGCGCTGCTCGCCGTGCCCTTCCGCGCCGTCGGGGACGTGGTTGGTCTCGCCGGCCGGCGACAGGATCGAGTGATCCGTGACGGCCTGGGCGGCCCCGTCCTGCTGGACGAGCCAGTCGTGGAAGCCGTCGAGGGCCTGGGAGAGCACGTCCATGGCCTCCAGTTCCTGGCGCATGGCACGCAGTTGTCGGGCGAGCTGCGGCGGTGCGTGCTCGGCGAGCCGCCGCGTCTGCTCGCGCAGCACGAAGCGGGTGGAGGGGGTGACGAAGGCGCGTCCGCCAAAGGCGTTCCAGCGCCGTCCGCCATCGCCGTCGCCACCGGCCGCATCCCTGCCCGTCCAACGGTACCGGTAGCGGTCGGGGTCCGGGTCGCCGTCGCGGCCGAGGCCGAACTCCCAGTTGAGGGTGGCGTCCTGGCTCCGGTAGGGGGTGGCGCAGTGCTTGATCTCCCACTGGATGTAGAGCGGGAGCCAGGGCTGGCACCACACCCCGGTGTATTCGGGCCAGGGGCCCTGGGAGTTGGCGGCCGGGTCGGCGACCACCGCGTGCAACGCGGTGTCGGTGCCGCCGGTGGCCGCGGTGCGTACGGCCCGGTCGAGCAGGGCGAACTCGGCGAGCACCGCCCTGATGATGCCCGGGACCTCCGGGGTGTTGGCGGGCAGCGGAGGTGCGGCCGGGACGTCCGCCCAGTCATTGTTGATCTTCACGCGGGTGAGCAGCGCGGAGGGCAGACGGCAGGGCAGGGGGTCGTCCTCGTCGCGGCCGAGCGGCTGCGAGGTGCCCGAGCCGGTCAGCGCGAGGACGGGGTCGGCGGGGCGGTGGTAGCTCTGTCGGGGCGCGCGCTTCAGCTCCAGCTCATCGGGAAGCCCCTCGGTCTCGGCGTGGCGGTCGATCGCGGCCTGGACCTCTTCGGGGGTGAGGCCGTGCGGGACCTTGCCACTCAGCCGCTCGGCCTCGGCGCCGAGTTGCGCCACCTGTGTACCGACGGCCTGGATCCGCCGGTCCCAGGCTGCCTCGTCGAACTCGTGGTCGAGGGGGCGGCGGTTGGTGGGCAGGTTGCGCAGCCACCACAGCGTCCACAGCTGCCACTGTGCAGCGGCGAGTTTGTGCCTGGCCTGGTCGTAGTCGTCCTGGTCTCGGTTGAGGACCGCGATCCAGTCCGGCTGCTCGGGCGGCGGGGCCTGGCTGTCGGCCTGTTCGCCGGGACGGTTGACGACCTGCCAAGTGGCGCCGCCGTCGTGGCCGCTGAACCAGGACCGGCGGGTGATCTCGTCCAGGGAGACCTGCCAGTCGGGGCCGTCGAGCTCGTCGGGGTTGCCGTGGAACAGGGCGCGGACCTGGTCGGCGAGGGCGGCGTCGCCGGTCTGGTGGTCGGCGAGGGCGGCGACGGCGTCGGCGGTGCTGTGCCCGATCGCGACCTTGACGTCCTGGGCCTTGGGGCGGTCCGAGTCCGGGTGTCCGCCCTCGCGGTTCCACGGGATGCCGAGGGCGGTGCCGACGTACCGGGTGCGGGTGATCGTCTCCGGCATGCCGTCAGGGGCGGCCCAGCCCAGGGCCCGCAGCACGTCGGCCGGGCTGTCGGGGTCCGCGCCGGGGGGCAGCAGGCCCTCGATGTCGCGTGCGGTGGTGAGGATGTCGGCGTCGTCCCGGCTGTACCAGCCGGTCACGCAGTAGCTGACGGTGCACGGCGGGGGGTAGTTGTCGTTGGCCTTGAGGTCGGCGAGGGTGTCGTGGAAGAGGAAGACGTCCTCGTGGTACGGCGCGAAGGCGGCGAAGGCGGGCAGTCCGCTGCCGATCGCGGTGAGGAACAGCGGCCGGGCGGCCGGCTCGCGCCAGGGGCCTTCGCTCAGCGGGTGGACGCGGCCGATGTAGTCGGCGCGGGGATTCTCCCGGGGGGAGGCCGGGTCGACGAACGGGGTGAAGGCCGACTCGACGGGCCCGCCGTCGGCCTTCTCCAGGTAGTCGCTGTGGACGAGGAATCCGGCAGCCTTCAACTCGCCGCGCACGTGGGCGTAGCGCACCACGAGCCAGCGGTTGGGCACCAGCGGGAAGCTGCTGACGCCGGCGGCGGAGTCGATCGCCCCGGTGGTCAGGGCTTCGGGCAGCTGCCACTGCACGTGGATGCCCTCCCCGGGGTTGCCCTCGGAGTTCTGGATGGGCGGTTCGGCGTTGCTGCGGTGGTCCTTGGAGAACGTCCACGGGTAGCGCGGGCTCCAGCGGCGGAAGTCGTCGAACTTCGCCACGTCGCGGGTGACCAGCAGCGCGTGGACCTCGACGGGAACGATCAGGTCGGTGTCGGTCATCGGGCGCTCTCCTGGCCGGGCTGGGCGTCGAGGGACAGGCGTTGCTCGACGGGGGCGTTGACGAGTTGCAGGGCGAACTCGCCGGGTGCGAGGTCGCCCAGGGCGGGGTCGAGGGCGGCGGCGAGCGCCGGCACCAGGCCCCGGTCGCCGCGCAGGGCGAGAACGTCCGGTGCGCCGCCCCCGTTGGGCAGCCGCAGATGGCTGGTGAGCAGGCCGCCTGCGGCGGGGTAGTCGCGGCGCAGCGGGTAGCCGAGGTCGGGGCCGGGCCGGTGCTCGCGCAGGTTGATCACGCTGTTGTCGCCGGTGCTGTCGTTGCTGTCGATCCCGAAGTGGATGCCTTGGCCGGGCTCGCGGATGACGATCTCGTCGGGCACGGCGTCCAGGAGCAGCAGCAGGGTGTCGGGGGCGAGGTGGTCGCGGCGCAGTTCCCTGACCGCGGCGCCTGCGGTGGTGGCGAGGATGTCGAACACCGGCCAGGCTTCGACGAGTTCGGAGCGGATCAGCAGCCCGGCCCGGCCGGTCGTCCCGGTGCGGATGCGGGTGCGGCGGCTGTCGACGGCGGCGGTGAGCGCGGTGTCGACGAGTGCGTCCAGGGAGGTGTGGACGCCGACGTCGCGGGCTCCGGCGAGCAGTGCCTCGATCCAGTTCTCGTCGATGCGGAACAGCCGGATCGATTCCGGGGGGAGCATCGCGGGGTTGGGCACCAGGTAGTTGAACGGCACCCGGCGCAGCAGGGTCAGCTCGTCCAGCCAGGCCGGCAGGGTGCGGGTGTGGCGCTCGGCGGTGGCCCGCAGGGCCGCTGCCCGGGGTCCGGCCGCGAGGACGGCGTGGGCGCTCTGCTGCGTGAGGCGGGTACGGCGGCTGCGACGGGCCGGGACCGGGGCCCGGCCGTGCGGGGCCAGGGGGCGGGCGAGCGCGTCGAGCAGACTCGCGGCGAAGCCGGGGGCGGCCAGTTCCCTCAGGGTGCGCCCGTCCAGGTCGGCGGGGTCGGCGGCGGCGAGCGCCGGGCCGGCGGTGGCCAGGGCCATCATGGTGGCTGCGGTGTTGGCCAGTTCGCGCCGCGCGCGGGTCATCTCCTCGCTGTAGTCGGGGTCGCTGAGCGCCAGGGTCCGGCCCAGCGTCCAGGCGGCGGCGTAGGAGACGTCGAACAGGCCGTGCTCCGGCTCGTAGATCAGCGCGTGGTCGGCGGTGGTCTTCGGGGTGTCGCGGGCGAAGTCGCGGGTCTCGGCGGCGATCACGGGGACGAACGGTCCGCGGTACCAGCCGTAGGTGGTCTCCCCCGACAGCAGCCGGTACGGCAGCGGGGTGTAGCCCAGGTGCAGGCGACGGCGGGCGTACCGCTCGGCGTCCGCGGTGGAGCGGGCCGCCGCGCTCGGGCTCGGGCGCAGACGCAACGCCAGGTTCTCCCGGTCGGCGCGGGCGGGTGCGACGAGGTTGCTCAGCAGGGCCGCCGGGTCCCGGGTGCCGGCCGGGTCGCTGGTGAACGTCCAGGAGTGCAGCACGCACAGCCGCACGAACCGGACGTTCCCCGGGAGTTGGCCGGGGTCGAGCCTGCCGTTGAAGCCCTCCAGGGAGACCAGGTGCGCGGTGTAGGTGCCGGGCTGCCGGGGGAAGCGGTTGGCGGCCAGCACGGCGTACTGGCCCTCGGTCAGGATCTCACCGTCGTCCAGGAGTTGCGGCCGGGTGGAGACGTCGCGGACGTGGGCGAGGTAGTTGAGTTCCTCCTCCCGCGGCACCAGCGCGGTGAACAGCCCGGCCGGGACGTCGACGCTCTGGCAGCGGCTGGCCGCGATGCCCGGGGTGATGCCCGCGTCGCTGAGGTCCGGGCCGAGGATGCCCTCGCCGGGGCTGCGCAGCTCTGCGACCGTACGGGTGGTGGTCCGGCCCAAACCCTCCGGATCGTCGGGTAGTTCACCTGCCCGGAACACCATCAGCGCGAGCCAAGGGGCCTGCTCGGGCACCGCGCGGGCCTTCAGCAGCCGCTCCCAGGGCAGGACGGAGCGGTCCAGGGTGATGTGCGGCAGGGTGCGGCCGAAGTCGCCGGCGGCGCCCTCGGCCGGGTAGTGGGCGTGCACGGACGAGGGGTCCAGGACGAACCGGACCGCGCGGATCTCGAACTGCTGCGTGCTGGCCGGGATGGCCGGGTTCACGTCGACCCGGCTGCCGTCCTTGGTCAGGCGGTGCTCCGCCGTGAGCGTGTAGACGCCGGCGGGGGCCAGCGGGCGACGGTAGTCGTGGAAGGCGACGCGGAGGTCTTCGGTGCCGCTCAACGTCGGTTCACCTCTCGGCTGTGGTGGTCATGGGCGCGTTGGTGAACGCGGTCTTCGCGAGGTCCGGGTAGCGGGTCAGCGGCTCGTCGGTGCCGGGGGCGAGGCCGAATCCGGCCAGCGCGGCGTGCACCGAGGCGCGGTGGGCCGCGGTGGTCTTCGCGGCGATGCCGGAGGCCGGGTCGACGATGGCGCCGATGCTGCCCTGGCCCTCGTCGTCCGGGACGGACGGCGGCCCCTCCGGCGCCGTTCCCAGCAGCGGGATCGGCGCGTCCGGGAGCCCGTCGGCCTCCAGGGCCTCGGCGTCGACCCAGCCGACCGCTGGGCCCAGCTCGGGCCGGGGGATCTCGAAGGTGATGCCGGCCAGGCAGCCGCTGAGCAGCCCGTCGCCGTCCAGCACGTCGCCGGGTTCGCCCAGCGGCGCGCCCCACATCGCCTTGGGCATGTCCTGCCGGTAGACGGCGATCTTCCAGTCGGGCGGGGTCCAGGTGGTGTCGAACTTCTTCAGGGTGACGTGGTGTTCGGAGACCACGCCCTGCCCCTTGGGCCCCATCGGCCGGATGTCGATGGTGGCGTCCTCGGCTCCCGCGAAGCTCCTGCCGTTGAAGACGATGCGGCTGGCGGGGACGGCGGCCTCGGTGCGGACGGCGAATCCGTCCATGGAGACCAGCAACGGCTCCCCCGTCGCAGACCGGATCGCGGTCTCCTCGGGGTCGACGTCGACCAGCAACCCGGACAGCGGGGCGATGGACAGCGGGGCGGGCAGCTGGACGCTGAACTCCCCCCAGTCGATCGCCGGCACACCGTCCCGGCCGGTGCCGAACTCGACGGTGAAGCTGATGAACCAGACCTTGATCCTGGCCCGGCCGCCGATCGGCGGACCCCACAGGTCCAGCGACACCCCGACCGACAGCGAGACCCGCACCCGGATGAACAGCACCTTGACGGTGGCCGCGACCCCGATGCTCAGGCCCATCGACAGGTCGAAGTAGAACGGCTTCCACTGCACCAGCGCGTCCAGCCAGGCCGTGAACCACGCCTGCAACTGGATGCCGTGCCCCTTGTCGTAGTTCGCGGCCAGCTCGCCGCCGGCCATGAACGCTCCGTCGGTGAGCGCCGCGTAGACCCTGCCGCGGATCGCCACCGGGCCGATCGCCCACCGCCAGCCCACGCGCGGCGGGTCGGGGTAGTAGGCGGGCCGCTTGAAGCGCGGGTGGTAGCCGCCCAGGGTGAACACGAAGCCCTTGCCGCCCCCGGCCGCGGTACGGTCCTGGCCCCAGATGTAGAAGGACAGGCCGCCGGTGAGCTCGGCCGCCGGGTCGATGACGTACGAGCCGGGCGCGATGACCGCGTCCATCGAGAACAGGCCCTGGTCCTGGCGGTAGCCGATGGCCAGGTCGATGACGACCCGGGCGATCGGCCTCGTGGCGGCCTTGCTGCGCGGCAGGTCGATCGTGGTGCGCCCGATCAGCAGCACCTTCCACGACTGGCCGCCCTCGACCAGCAGCAGCGCGCGGGAGCGGATGAACTCGAACGAGCTGAACTCGATCCCGCCCGCTCCCCAGTACTGGCCCTCGCGGGGCGTGATCCAGCCGCCGGGGCCGGCGAGCTTCTCCAGCACCTGCTCCGGGGTGTCACCGCTGCCGCCGCCGTCCAGCCGGTTCACCAGCGGGAACCCGCCGACCTCGTCGATCCTCGGTGTGCGGACCGTGCTGTTGACACCGAAGCCGAGCGAGACGGCGATCACCCGGAACGGCGGCGGCCCGAACAGCCCGCGCTCGCCGCCCGAGATCTCGCCGAACAGGAACATCGACGACCAGCCGTCCACGGCCTTGGCGTAGGACCCGGCGGCGTTCAGGGCGAAGAACCCGGTCTCGATCGAGGCGAGCCCGATGAACTGCTCCTTCAGCCCCGGGGCGACCTCCGGCCCGGTGCGGCGCTCCACCATGCCGCTGATCTTCAGCGGCGGCTTGTCCAACTGCACGCCCGCCCCGCGCAACCGCGGCGATACGCTCAACTCCCCGTCGAACCCCAGCCCGAGGCCCATCAGCACCAACCGGACCGGGCCCACCGACAGGACCGCGTCCAGCGCGACGAAGACCTGCCCGTCCGCGAAGCCGACGCCGATCCGCGAGATCCGCACCGCCCCGAGCGTCAGGTCGAGGTCGCGTGACCAGCTCTCGTCCGACGCCGCGTGCACGGTGACCGGGCCTCGGGAGGCGGCCACGAGCGTGCCGCCGGGCCCCGTGGTGATCGGCAGGACCAGCGGCTCCTGCCGCACCCCGCTGATGCTCAGCTCGACCTGGACGGCGATGCCCGGCCCGGCCGCCGGCCCGGCGGCAAAGCGCGGCAACCGGCGCTCCGCAGCGGAATCGAGCCGGTTCAACGCATCGTTGACCGCGCCGGCCTGCGCCGCGGTCCACCCGGTCGGCGCCGAGGTGAAGGCGATACCGTCGACGACAAGGTCCGCACCGGGCGGAATCGCCTCGCCGACCAGCGGCAGATCCGACGCGCGCGCCCCCAGGCGGACCCTCACCGCGGCCGCGTCGACCCGTGGGGCACCTGCACCGGCACCGGGACGGCTGACGTGGACCCAGCCCGTTCGCTCGGTCGAAGCCGTCATCAGCACCTGACCCGTCGCCGAGTCGTACCGCACCGAGAGCGCGGTGAGCACGGGCCGCAACACCTCGGGCAGATCGGGTAGTTCGACACCGAGTGCGGTCACCAGGTCCGTCAGCGGAACGCCTTCGTCCGCGGACCAGGCCCCGGTGATCGTCGACCCGGCGGCGTCCTCGCGGTACTCGACGCCGAATTCCAGCGCGCGCGAGCCGCCGGGCCCGTCCGGGATCTGCACGGTGAGCGTCCCCGAGATGTCCTTGTCGTAGCCGCCCGACGCCCTGCGCGACAGATGGACGGCCAGGGCGAGCACGGCATCGGCGTCACCGAGCGGAAAGGCACAGGAGCAGACCAGGTCGAACGCCCCGCCACCGCTGTCGAACGACACCCTGGTCTCGCGTACGGTCAGGTCGGCGAGCACGGCGGGCGGTGCCACGTCGAAGAGCGCGAACAGTTCGGCGGGGACCACATCCCCGGCGGTGCCGGAGAACCGCCACACGCCGTTGTCGTAGCCGGCCTCGACGCTCAGCGCGGCCCGGCCCACCGCGGCCTCCGCGGCCAGCCTGGCGGTGGGGCGGCCGGTTCCGGCGCCCTGGACGGACAGGGTGACACCGGTGAGGGCGAAGACGTCCCCGATGCTCCAGGGGCCCGCCAGATCCAGCTCGGCGCCGTAGTCCTCGGACCTCACGTTGACCCACGCGCTGAATGCCTCGGCCTCCCCGGTGGGGACTTGGGCACCGGGCAGGAACAGGGCGAGGGCGTCGGCGAGCGGGACCGGCCGGAGCAGTTCGACGTTGAGGTCGAGTTCCGGTACGGAGACCGTCACCCCCACGATCGTCTCGCCGATGTGCAGGACGCCGCCGAGCCGGGCGTGCACGCTCGCCCCGGCAGTACGCGGGGACCCGACACCGAACTCGGCATCGATCTCCTCGATCTCGAACACACCGGGGATCAGAGACCAGCGAGCAGGGATGTTCACCCGTACCGATGCGGCCAGCACGGGGTCCAGCCCTGCGGCCGCGCGATGGACATCGGGGGTGAAGACGACGCTCAGACCCGCGAGTTCGACCGCCGCCGGAAGCGGCAGGCCCGGCAGGTCGGGGAGCCTGAAGCGCTCGGAAGGCGCTCCCGGCACGAGCTGGCCGAGGTCACCGAGGGCGGAGAAGGCCACTCCGGAGAATTCGCCGTTCAGGGTGTACGTGCTCGCGGCCGGACCCTCCTGGACCAATGTCCGCAGCCTCAGCGCCACTCCCCCGGCAGCAGCGAACGGCAGATCGCCGCCCACGGTCGCGAACGTGGACACCGCGCCGCCGGCGCCGGGCTCGGCGGACAGCACCAACAGCAGTCGGTCGAAGCCGTATTCGCGGAGGAAACCTGCTTCGAGCCGCAGGTACGGCAGGTCGATCTTCCACTCGCCCGGGTCCGGGGCGGTACTCAGGGTGACGTCGAGGGTCAGCCCGGCCACGACCGGGGGTGACACCGTCGCGTTCACGGAGAACGTGACCGTCACCGCGGCCCCCGGAGGGACGCCGGGAATCGTGACCGCCCCGGAGAAGCTGAGGCCTTCCGGGTCGGCGGCAGTCACACCGGCCACGGACAGGGGGCCGCCCAGGTACGTGCCGAAGAGTTCCTCCGTCCCCGGCACGGCCAGTTCCTCCGCTGTCAGCCGGAACTCGCCCCCGATCGCCGGGAACCTGCGCCGGAGCTCCTCTGTGGTCAGCGCCATGATGTGTCCCCTTTGTGGTCCGTCAGTAGCCGATCATGACGTTGCCGGCGGCATCGAGTGTCAGGTGCCAGGTACCGCAGATGAAGCGCTCGTCGTCCGGCATCGCGGCCGTCCAGTCCGGGTTGACCATCAGTTGTGAGGTGAAGACCGACCGGTCGGTGAAGTCGACGACGAACGACGGTGCGGCGGTGTCGTCGAAGTAGGTGTACTCGTGCGGCTCGGCCGGCTGGACGGCGCCGGACCACCGCTCGACCTGCTTCAGGTGGCTGAGCCTGGGGATGCCGGAACCGTTGAAGGGCTTGGTGCCCGAACTGACGGTGAGCCGCTTCGGCTTGAGCAGCTTGATCCAACTCTCGCTGGAGGAGGTGTCACTGCCGTGATGCCCCATCTTGAGGGTGATGTCGGAGGAGAGGAACGCGGGCGTCCCCCAGGCACCGCGGATGAAGTCCTCCGTCTCCCTGGTCGCATCCCCCATGAACACCATCGCGCGCTGCTTGTAGACCAGCGCCAGGACCAGACTGTCCGGGTTCGGGTCGTACCGGCAGATCTGCTTCCAGAGGCGCGTCTTCTCATGCGGATCGGTTGAAGGGGCCAGGTACTTCTGCCACAGGGCGCTGCGCCTCGCGCAGGAGCCGGTGGCATTGGCCGCCACGGCATAGAGACCCTCGCCACCCCCCAGGGGAACGATCGGCCTACCGTACTGCCAAGGAGTGGCGGCACCCCCGCCGGCCGGAGGCCCGCTGAACGCGAGCGAGTCGGGAAGCGGCTGCGCACCCTTGTCCCGAAGCCACCTGTACGTGGCGCCCTTCACTCCGTTGGACACGTCGCGGTCGTTCTGGTAGTCCTCCAACACCCCGGTGTAGTAGGCCTCCCCGACCGTGAACCCCTCAAGTGCCCGGACCAGCAGGTTGTAGTGGTCCTCGTCGGCGTGGGTGAGGAAGAGGTGGTTGATCACCCTCCCCGGAACAAACGTACGAAGAATGTGCTGGACGTTCTCAAGTGCCCCCACAATCCGATCCGGCGGTCCGGGAATGAGGCACTTCGCACCCTTGGTCGAGCCGCAGTCGATCAGCACCACCTCGCCGGTCCCGTGCGGTGCGTTCGGAAAGACGATCAGGGTGCAGTCCCCCTGGCCGACGCCGACGAAGATCACCCTCACGTGGGGATCAGCCGGATTGGGAATTGCCATCGCAGACTCCAGGCTCTCGGGTGTACAGGGCAGGGCAGTACCGCGCACCGGTCAAGTGGCGGGCCTCATTCGCCCGCCGCATCCGCGACGGACTTCGGCGTCAGCCGAGCCGTCCGCTCACCCGGGACAGCCCCGCCCGGCCGACCGCTGCCAGTCGGTCCCGCCGAGCCCGGGCCTCCTTGAGCACCGGTCCTCGCCGGCCACCAACAGCGCGTGCAGATCTCGCAGTTCGAACAGACCCCGGTGCCGGACGAAGTCCCCTCCGAGCCGGAAGGCCGACGAACAGATCCGCAACGGACACCGACATGAGACACACTCCCTCGCCACCGGTACGAGTGACACCGCTGGAAGCACCCAACCGTCGACGGAACAGGCCGGGCCAGGACTCGCCACGCCAGGCGCCGAACAGCAGGCATCGACCGCCGCCATCGGACCCATCCATCTGACAGGAACCGATCAGATCACAGCCAGTGATCGTTTGGTGCCTCAAAGCGATATTCCGCCACCTGTCTGGCCGGATTCGGCGTTGCTCGCCCCAGAGGTCGACGGCGCCGCGGCCCGAGCCGGAGCACCGAGCCGGGACAGCCCCCAGCGGCTCAAGGAGGAGCGTGGCCCTGCTCGGCCACCTGAATCTCCGGACCGCCCACGGCCACCGTCTCAGGTTCCGGGGAGGATACGGCGCGTTTCGTAGGCCCACATCGCGATCTCGACCCGGTTGCGGGCGCCGAGTTTGGCCATCAGGCTGGCCAGATGCGTCTTCACCGTGCTGAGGCTGATGTGCAGCGCATCGGCGATCTCGGTGTTGGTCAGCCCGCGAGCGACGGCGAGGAGCACCTGCTCCTCGCGGGCGGTGACGGGTGAGACCGGCTGGGCCGCGGGCCGGCCGGCGGGCAGGTCCGCGAATGCCTGGAGCAGACGGACCGTGACGCTGGGCGCGATGAGCGCCTCCCCGTCGGACGCCGACCGTACGGCCTGGGCCAGCAGGTCCGGTCCGGTGTCCTTGAGGAGGAAGCCGCGGGCGCCGGCACGCAGCGAGCCGTAGACGTACTCGTCGAGGTCGAACGTGGTGATGACGACCACGGCCGGAGGGTCGGCGACGGCCGCGCCGGCGACCAGCCGGGTGGCCTCGATCCCGTCGAGCACGGGCATCCGGATGTCGAACAGGCAGACGTCGGGGCGCAGTTCGCGGGCCAGGCGGACCGCTTCCCGCCCGTCGGCGGCCTCGCCGACCACCTCGATGCCGGGCTGGGCGTTCAGCATGATCCGCAGCCCGGTGCGGATGATCGTCTGGTCGTCAGCGACGAGGACGCGTACGGACACCGCTCTGGCTCCTCGCTCTCGGCAGTTCGGCCTCGACATGCCAGCCCCGGTCGGTGCCCGGGCCGGCTCGTAGTGTGCCGCCGATCAGGGTCGCGCGCTCGCGCAGTCCGGTGAGTCCGTAGCCGTCGCGGCCCCGGCCGGTGCGCCGGCCGTCGTCCCGCACGCTCACCCGCACCGCGTGCCGTTCCGTGGCGACCCGGACGACGACCTCGGTCGCGTCGACCGCGTGGCGCAGCGCGTTGGTCACCGACTCCTGCACGATCCGGTAGACGGCGGCGTCCACGGCCGGGGGCAGCGTGTCCAGCTCGCCGTCGAGCCCCAGGTCGACCCTGATGCGACCGCCGGGGGTGCGCACCAGGCGTTCCAGATCCGCGACGCCGGCAGGGGGCGCCAGCTCGGCGCCGGCCCCGCGGTCGCGCAGCGCGGCGACCATGGCCCGCATTTCCTCCAGCGTGCGCGCCCCTTCCTCCTCGATCCCCTCCAGCGCCTCGACCGCGGCGGACGGCTCGGTGCCCGCGAGCACCCGGCCCGCCTGGGCGATGATCACCATGGCGGACACGTGGTGGGCCACCGTGTCGTGGAGTTCCCGGGCGAGCTGCTCGCGCTCGCGGGAGCGTACCTGCTCCAACTGCCGCTCGCGAGCGGTCACCCGGAACCGCACCGCAGCCCCGACCACGCCGGGCAGCAGCGCGAAGACGAAGCCCACGACCTTTTCGACGACCGGGCTCTCGTCCGTGACGGCACACAGCGCGCACGCCGCGACGATCACCGCGCCGCCCAGTACGATCTCGCGTCCCGATCCCCACCGGGGCAGTGCGTACACCAGCACGAGCACGACCGCGCCGGTGTTCAGGCCGACGGACTCGCGCGGTGCGGCGACGAGCGAGGCCACCTGAAGCAGGATCACCGAGCCGAACGCCAGCGTGACCGTCGCCAACGGGCGGGTCCGGCGCCACAGGGGCAGCAGGCACAGCCATACGGCGAACACCACCGCCACCGGCCGCCACACGACGTTCTCGCGCAGAGTCGCCTCCAGCGCCACACCGGCGAGGCCCGCGGCGAGCAGCGCCCAATCCCACCGCACCCGGGCGGGCGCGTCGGGCGGCCGGGGTTCGGTCCACAGGGTCCGCAGGTCCTCTCGCAGCATGGTTCTCAGCCTAGGGACCGCGGCGTGCCGCGCATCGGCCGAAAGGACGGGTCGTCACTCCGCCCCGGGGCCGACGGATCCGCGGCCCGCGAGCCGATGCCGCGGAGCGCCGCGGCGACGAACCTCGGCATCGGCGGCCGCACAAGGACGGCCGCCGATGCGGTTGGAGGAACCGATGCTCTCGAAAGCCCTGTTGCGCCTGGGCGCAAGCGCCGCCCGCCATCCCTGGCGGGTGATCGCGGCATGGCTGGTGGTGGCCACGCTCGCCGTCCTCGCCGCGATCGCCGTCGGCGGGCGGAATGCGGATTCGATGACCGTTCCGGGGCTGGACTCCCAGCGGGCCGCGGAACTGATCGAGCGGGCCGGCACCGGCCAGGAGGGGATGACCGCCCAAGTGGTCGTCACCCCCCTCGACGGCGCTGCGACGTTCTTCGACCACGACAGTGCGCGCACCGCTCTCACGCGCCTGCAGAGCGAGGTGCGGGGGCTGCCGCACGTGCTCGGCACGAGCGACCCGGCGGGGGCGCTCGACGCGGGCGGGGACACCGCCGTGCGCGGCGGCCTCGTCTCGGTCGACGGGCGGATCGCGGTCGTCCGGGTGCAGTACCCCGACCAGAGCCGGCTGTCGGCCGAGGACCTCGACGCCCTCGTCGAACTCGGCGACCGGCTGCGCGCCGAACTGCCCCTGCGCATCGAGATGGGCGGGAGCCTCTTCTACGCCTTCTCCGACCCCGACGGCGGCGCGAGCGAGCTGATCGGCCTCCTCGCCGCGGCCGCGATCCTGTTCCTGGCGTTCGGTTCGCTCGTCGCCGCCGCGCTGCCGATCGGCATGGCGGTCTTCGGGCTGACCGTCGGGGTCGCCGCGATGACGGTCCTGGCGGGGGTGACGGACGTGCCTGCCTTCGCACCGGTCCTGGGCAGCATGGTCGGTCTCGGCGTGGGCATCGACTACGCGTTGTTCGTGCTCGCCCGGCACCGGGAGTACCTCGCGCGCGGGCTCGATCCCCGCGAGGCGGCCGGGCGAGCGGTGGCCACGGCGGGCAGGCCCGTGGTCTTCGCCGGCGGCACCGTCGTCGTATCGATCCTGGGCATGGCGGTCGCGAACGTGCCGTTCATGACGGTGGGCGGGCTCGCCGTCTCGATCGTCGTTCTGACCATGGTGCTCGCGTCGGTGACGCTGCTGCCGGCCTTCCTCGGCGCCGCCGGCCCACGCCTGGCCCGGGCCGGCCGGATCGGCCGGGCCCTGCGGACCGGGAGGCCGGGCCGACCCGCACGGCGGCGGGACCCGTCGGCAGGCGCCGCCCACGGCGCCGGGTGGCGGCGCTGGATCGGGCACGTCGGCCGGCACCCGGTGCCGTACGCACTCGGCGCGGCGGGGCTGCTCCTGACCGCGACGCTGCCCGTGCTCGGCCTGCGCGTCGGCCTGCCCGACGACGGCTCACTGCCCCGCAGCCGTACCGAGCGCCGGGCCTACGACCTCGTCGCCGAGGGGTTCGGCCCGGGCACCAACGGTCCCCTCGTCATCGCCGCGGACCCCACCGGTGATCCGGGAGTGCTGGACCGACTCGTCGCGACGGTCGCGGCGGATCCGGGCATCGCATCCGTCGCGCCGGCGCACATCGATCGGGCCACCGGCATCGCGACCCTCGTGGTGTTCCCGACCACCAGCCCTCAGGACAAGGCCACGGCCGACACCATCGCCCGGCTGCGCACCGACGTGCTGCCCACGGCCATCGGGCACGGCCCGGCCAGGGCCCACGTCGGCGGCGCCGCCGCGAGCCTGTCCGATGTGGGCCGACGCACCAGCGAACGCCTGCCGGTGTTCGTCGCCGCCGTGCTGGCGATGTCGTTCCTGCTGCTGATGCTGGTCTTCCGTTCGGTACTCGTACCGCTCAAGGCGGTCCTGCTGAACCTGCTGAGCATCGGCGCGGCCTACGGCATCATGGTCGCGGTCTTCCAGTGGGGCTGGGGAGGCGCACTCATCGGGCTGGAAGCGACGGTTCCGATCGTGTCGTTCATCCCGATGTTCCTCTTCGCCATCCTGTTCGGGCTGTCGATGGACTACGAGGTGTTCCTCCTGTCCCGCGTGCGCGAGGAGTACCTGCGCACCGGCGACAACGGCACGGCGATCGTCGAGGGTGTCTCGGGCACCGCCCGGATCATCACTTCGGCCGCCCTCATCATGGTGGCGGTCTTCCTGTCCTTCGCCGTCACCGACGACCCCTCCGCCAAGATGTTCGGGCTCGGCCTGGCCGCCGCGATCTTCATCGACGCCACGGTCGTACGCATGGTGCTGGTACCGGCGACGATGACGCTCCTCGGCCGGGCCAACTGGTGGCTGCCGAAGTGGCTGGACCGGGTGCTTCCCCGCGGCCCGGTCGGCACCGGCGACACCGACGACAACGACTCCGACGCCGTGCGGCTACCGCTCGGGCGTGGTTGACCTTGTTCTGATGGTGCGTTCGACGGTGTTGCGCTTCTCGTACCTCTTCTCGTCCCTCTTCTCGTGCCGCTCCTCGTACCGCTCCTCATCGAAGCCCGGTGGCCGCCCGCCGCGTGAGCCCTTGCGCAGGCGGGCGGCGCGGCTGTCGGTCGCCTCCGGGACGGTGTGCGGGGTGCCGCGCCTGCGCAGGCGGGTGCGGCACCTCCTCTATCGGGCCCCGCTCACCAGGTCACGGGCAGTGACCGCATCCCGTAGATGAACGACTCGGTACGGAACTCGCGCTCGCCGGCCGGCCTCAGCCCCGGCAGCCGGCGGAACAGCGTCTCCAGGGCGATCTGGAGCTCGGCACGGGCCAGCGGCTGGCCCAGGCACTGGTGCACGCCGAAGCCGAACGCCAGTTGCCGCCGGGCGTCCCGGTACAGGTCCAGCTCGTCCGTCGCCCGACGGCCGGCGCCGCCGAACACCGCCTCGTCCCGGTTGGCGGTGGAGAGCATCGCCATCACGCCCTCCCCGGCCCGGACGGTGACGCCGCCGAGCTCCACGTCCTCCAGCGCCACCCGGGGCAGGCCGGTGTGCACGATGGTCAGCAGCCGCAGCAGTTCCTCCACCGCGCCCGGCAGGGTGGCCGGGTCGGCCAGGCCGGGGATCTGCTCGGGGTGCTCCAGCAGCAGCGCGGTCGACAGCGCGATCATGCTCGCGGTCGTCTCGTGCCCGGCGATCAGCAGCAGCACGCCCATGCCGGCCACGTCGTCCGGGGTCAGGTCGTCCCGCGCCGCGAGCCGGCTGAGGACGTCGTCCTCCGGCTGTGCGCGCTTGCGGGCCGTCAGGTCGCGCAGGTAGTCCCGGACCTCCTCCTGGGCCTCCCGGAGCTGCTCCACGGTGCTCTCCTGGTTGAGCATCGTGCGGCTCAGCCGCTGGAAGCGGTCGTGGTCCTCGTACGGCACGCCGAGCAGCAGGCAGATCACCAGCGAGGGCACCGGCAGCGCGAAGTCGGTGACCAGGTCGGCCGCGGTCCGGCCCGTGGTCATCCGGTCCAGTGCCTCGTCCACGATCCGCTGGATCTCGGGGCGCAGCTCCTCCACCCGCTTGACCAGGAATTCCCCGGTGAGCATGCGGCGCTGGCGGGCGTGCTCGGGGTCGTCGAGCCGCAGGAAGTCCGGATTGTCGGTGATCAGCTCGCGAGCGCCGGCGATCAGCAGGGGAAAGGTCGGGTGGCGTATGTCGGCACTGAACCGGCGGTCGGACAGCACGGTGCGGACCTCGGCGAAGCCGGTGACCAGCCAGCAGAGGTCGCCGTCGGGCAGCTCGGCCCTGGTCACCGGCCCGGTGGCGGCGGCCTCGGCGTACTCGGGCGGCGGGCCGAACGGGCAGCCGCCCGAGTGCCGGGCCGGCAGCGGGAGGACGGGGGTGGTGGGTGCGGTGGTCAAGGCGGGGGGTCTCCTCACGTCGCGGGTGTTCTCGTGCGGTTCGGGCCCGGGAAGGTTCCCGGGGGCCTGCGGGGCCGGCGGCGGGGTCCGTCAGGCCCCGGTCCGCGCGGGCTCGTCCCCGGTGACGGTGATCGCCCGGCCCGGGCAGAGCTCGGAGGCGAGCCAGACGTCATCGAACTGCTCGGCCGGCACGACGGTCTGACGAATCCTCACGAGACTGTCCCGGTCGTCCTGGTAGAAGACCGCGGGGGCGTTCGTCACGCACATGCCGGAGCTACAGCAACGGTCCCGGTCGACGCTCACCTGCATGTCGGCACCTTTCGCCAGGGCGGCGCCGACTGCCCGGCGGCCGCCTCTCGTTGTCACGGTCAACCTAGCCACCGCCGGTCGGCTCACGGAGGGGTACGGTGCCCGGATCGAGAATGGCTGATTCGGCCCTGTGCGCGAACCCCCCTTGCGGCGCAATGCGTTCCAACCCGTGGTACTTCGCCGGACGGATCGGCGGACCCGGCCGCCCGGACGGCCCCACGAGCCTCAGCGGTGGCCAACTCCCGTACGGAGAGATCCGTTTCGGACCCGGCGGCGCCCTTGCCCGACCGGTAGCTCACCACCCGGGCGAACCGCGGGGCCGACCGCGGAGTAGCCGGGGCTGCCCGGCAGGGTAGCGGGGGCCCTCCCGACGGGGTAGCGGGGGCTGCCCGGCAGGGCCGGCCCTGCGGGGTAACGGGGCTGCACTGGAGGGCCGTCGAAGCCGACCTCGACCAGTTCCGGCCGGACCAGCCCCGCCCGGGCACCCCGCCCGGCCTCCCGGGCGAGCGTCCGGCCGGTCGGCCGGCGAGGCCCTCGGGCGGCCCCGAGGCGGCATCTCATGTTGCTGGAGGTCGACTTCAGCGGTCATGCGGCGAGCGCGAAGGCCTGTTCGGAAGTCGTAGAGCATGCGGTTCTGCAGGCAGTGGTGGAGGCAGCCGAGGAGCTGCCAGGCCCGCCGTCCACCGATGATCCGTCAGTAGAGTCAGCAAGAGGTCAGCATCTGTACGAGCAGACCCTGCGACAAGACGCCCTGACCTGAGAATCCGCCCGTCCACGGGGCCCGGAGAACGCCCACCCGACCCCCGTCGACAGCGACCGCCGAACACGCCGTCATGGCATCATTCTCGCAGGTCAGCGCACCCGCCCACGGGCCTTCAGCGGAATGTCGGGGAGGGCCGGGGCATGGAGTCGGGCGCCGTCGTAGCCGTGGACCTCACCGAAGCGGTTGCCGGTCTCCCAGTCGTTGCGGGCCTGGAGGATCTCCTCGCCGGTGCGGCCGATGAAGTTCCACCACATACCACGTTTCACAGTTCTTCCCAGGTCAGGGGCTTGATCGACCATCCGGGGTCAGCGAAAGGTCAGCAAGACGCCCGGGAGTCGACACCATGGCCACCATCAACCTCGTCCGCGGCATGGGCAGCTTCTTCAAGGAGTACGAGCACCCCGAGAGCCGGTGGCCGAGGTGCCCGCACGAGTACAAGATCCGCTACCGCAACGCGGCCGGACGCCAGACCGAGGAGTCCGGCTTCGCCACCCAGGACAAGGCGAAGTCCCGCCTCGCCGAGGTCTACCAGGCCCGCAAGAACAACCCGCAGAGCCAGCACAAGGCCGCCCGCGTCCAGCAGTACAGCCCGATGCAGTTCCACGAGTACGTCACCGAGTGGAAGGCCGGCCAGCGCGACCCCAGCCCCAGCTCCCTGCGCCACCTCGACTCACTGCTCGTCCACCACCTCTACCCCGCCTTCCGCAGCCGCCGAATGGGCACCTTCGACCACAAGGTCGTCGAGGCCTTCATCCAGGCCATGGAGCGCAACGGCGTCGGCCTCGCCACCCAGTCCAACGCCTTCGACAAGCTCAAGTCGATCCTGCTCGACGCTCACCGGCTCGGCCTCTACGACGACAGCCCCCTCGACGGCGTCAAGCCACCCCAGTACGACCCCAAGCGCGCCATCATCCCCTCCCCCGCCGAGGTCCGGCACATACGCACCGCCGGCGACGACACCTTCCGTCTCGTCGCCGACCTGATGAGCGGCTGCGGCATGCGCAACGGCGAGGCCCTGGCCGTCAACATCAACAACATCGTCGCCGACGACGTCTACCGGATCACCGAGCAGGTCAACCAGACCACCAAGGCCTACGCGCCCCTCAAGCACCGCAAGGCCGGCGACTACCGCGACGTCCCCCTCGCCGCCCGCGTCCGGCACTCCATCGAGTCGTACGCCGACACCTACGGCACCATCGACGGCTACCTCCTCCGGCACCCGCGCGACCTGACCAAGCCGATGCCCAACCACTACATCGCGAACCAGTGGAAGCGGATCAAGAACGACGGCCTCGTCGAGATCCCCGACGGCATGGTCGTCTACGGCCTCCGTCACTTCTTCGCCTCGAACTGCCTCGGCCACAACCTCCCCATCACCGATGTCGCCGAATGGATGGGCCACAAGAGCATCGACATCACCTTCAAGATCTACCGCCACCTCATGCCCGGCTCCATCGGCCGCGCCGCCGAGCTCCTCGACCTCGGCCTCGCCGCCTGAACGCTCGGAGGCCCTGCTCCCGTGCTGGGACAGGGCCTCCGCACACCGGTTCCACGGACTCAGCCACCGGACAGCCGCTGCTGCTTCACCCACGCCTGAACCTCGGACAAGGTCCTGTCATCCGTATCCCTCTTCACCCGCCAGCAGGGAGCACCTGCTCAGAGCATCCGCGAACCGCATGCCGGTGCGATCGGATCATCACATCCGGGTCCGCCCACGACCGCCTCCCGACGGGCCGGAGCACCCGCCCATGCGCCACCGACCCACCGTCGCGTCCGTATGCGCGTCCGCGCCGACTCCGGGTCCGCGGGCGCAGGACTGGCGTCCGAGTTCACTCGACCGGGCGATGCAGCGGCGCGTTCCCGTACGGCGCGGGGTGATGCGGGGCAGGGTTCGTACCGGAAGCGACCATTGGAGGGAGTTGGTGCGAGTGGCAGCGACGGAGACGGCCGGGCAGCTGGCCGACGCGGACGGGCCGTTCCTGTTCGCCTTCGAGGACGCGTTCAACGTTCCCGGGCGGGGCGTCGCGGTGACCGGCACGATCGATCGCGGCACGGTCACCACGGGGAGCGGGATCGAGCTCGTCGGGGTCGACGGGACCCGGACGGTGACCTGTGTCGGGATCGAACAGCGCAACAAGGCGCTGGAGCAGGCGCGGGCGGGTGAGGCGGTGGGCCTGTTGCTGACCGGAGTGACCACCGATCAGCTGGCGCGCGGCCAGGTGCTGGCCGCGCCGGGCAGTATCAAGGCGCATGCCGCGTTCGAGGCGGATGTCGAGCTGCTTGCCACCGAGGCCGGTGGCCTGAAGGACCCGGTCGCTGGTGGCAGCTGGCCCCGCTTCCACGTGCACACAGGCGAGTTCAGCGGGACGCTCGAACTACCGGCGGGCACCGACGCCCTCAAACCCGGTGACACCGCCCGGGTGACGGTGACGCTGGAGGTCGCGGTCGCCGTCGAGGAGGGGACGGGGTTCTGGCTCCGACAGGGTGGACGCACGGTGGGCGCCGGTGCGGTCACACGGATCGTCGAGTAGCGCATCCCTCCCCCGCTCATCGTGGCCGTCGGCATCGGGCCGGACCAGGCTTGACGGGCCCTACAGAGAAGGAAATCCCGAAGCATGTTCGCACGACGCGCTCTCGCGACCCTGCTCACCGCGATCTTCGCGGCGGGCCTGGTCACGGCCCCGGCACAGGCCCGGAGCCAGATCCAGGCCCGCACCGCTTCACGCGACGTTCCCCAGCTTCCCGAGGGCGTGGAGCTGCCGGAGGGGCAGTGGCTCAACTGCCACCCCCACAGCTTCCGTGACTGGTGCCCGGTTCTGGGGCCCGAGTGGCACGCACTGTACTGGCAGTACTGCGACAGCATCTTCGGAAAACAGGAGTACTGCATCAAAACTCCCGCCCTTACCGCCCCCACCGACCCCACCCTGCCGGCCCGGGCCTGACCCCGCCGCCGGCCAGCACCTGACGCAGCTGCGGCCGACCGACGTAGTGGGACAGCCGCTGGGAGGGACGGCACGTTCTGCATGCCCTGCGCAACAGCCACCCACGACGCCGGCCACCGAGGGCTCACCAGACCGACCGCGAGCACATCATGGCCTGCCTGTCCCCTGCCGCGTCATGCCAGGCCGATACCCATCTCCTGGTCATCGGGTCGTCCGTTCAGCATGGGGCACGGGTCGGTGGGTGGCGGCGCCGATGCGGCTGATGACGGCGGTGGCCAGAGCGAGAGCGGCTCCGATGCGGTCGTCGAGGTCGGTCGGCAGGCTGCGCATCCCCAGGCCTGCGGTGGCCATGGCGGCGGCGAGCTGCTTTCGGTGGGCGCCGGGGAGATCGACGGCACGGGGATGAGCGAGCAGGTCACGCGCGCTGTACCCCTCGGGGACTGCGAGTGCCCGCTCGACGGCGTGTCGGAAGAGCCGCTGCCCCTGTCCGGGGACACCGGCCGCCGCGGCGAGGTCGGCGACCGTGAGGGCCAGACGGGTATCGAAGATCGGCGTTCCGTCGCTCGGCTCGACGGCCCGGTGGGCACTGAGCATCGCCTCGGTCTGCTCGGGACAGGGCCGCCCGGCGAGGAGCGGGCAGGCCACGGCCAGCGCGGCGGCGACGGCGGTCTCCCACGGCTCTTCTGTGGGGCTGTCGGCGAGCAGGCTCTGTGCCAGTTCGGGATCGCCGTCGGCGGCCATGGCGATGACGGCGATCTGGCGGCCGTCGAACATGCGGCGGGCGATGCTTCCGGCCTGCTTCAGGTGGAGGTAGGAGTCGACCCACCGGCCGGCCCGTGTGAGGGCGCGGGCGCCGTCGTAGAGGAGGACGTTGTCCAGCCACTCGATGACCTCACCCCGGTCTGTCCCCGGGGCGGTCAGGCCGCGGAGGGTCACCGGCGTCCCGTAGAGAACGGCATCGTGGTCGGTGGCGACGGCATGGGCCAGCTGCTCAAGGAGGGTAAAGGCGGCGTTGCCGTCGGCCTCCCGGATGTGCAGCAGGGCGAGGTTGACCAAGGGTTCCAGGGCCAGGCAGGCCGATGCCGGCGGCAGCGGGCGGGCGGCGAGATGGAGGTTGGCGTGGTTGTGGCACAGGGCTCGGGCGAGGTCGGGCAGGCCGCGGTCGGCGGCGAGGAGCGCGGTGAGGTTGTGAACGCCTGCGGCGTCGACGAGGTTGCTGTGGGCATCGGCCGATGCGGCGAGTTCGGTGAGCCGGGCGACCCGGGTCTCCAGCGGCAGGGCGAGGGCGCGCTTGCGCGGGACGAGGGGGAAGCGGCGGAGCACGTCGGCGAGCAGGACGGCCGTCATGCGGGTTCCTGGGTGGGTTCGAGGACAGTGGCGGTGGCGGCGTGGGCCAGCAGCGCCTGGTGGTCGTGGGTGAGGCCGAGCCGGTTGGAGTGGAACAGCTGGTGGTGGGCGAGGACCGCTCGCAGGCCGCGCCGGAGCCGGCCGCTGTCGGCGAGGGTCCTCAGGCCCCGGCCGCATGCGGTGAAGGCGGCGAACCAGGGTGCGGCGAAGGCGAGCTGCCCGGTCGTGAGGAGCGCGGAGGTGGGGCCGGTGTCGGCCTGGAGCAGCACGGCGACGGTCTGGTGGAGTCGGCGCCCGCCGTCGGTTTCCGGCACGGTCGGACGGTGCTGCGCGATCTTGGCCCAGGTGTCGCCGATCTCGTACCAGTCCAGGCCCGCGCCGCGCATCATGGCGGTGCCGAGCAACAGGGACAACTCGCGGCGTTGGTCGTCCACCTCGGAAGCGTGGACAGCGCGCAGGTAGGCGAGGGTGTGGTGGCTGTCGAGGTGGAACAGCCGGTGTGCGGCCTCCATGGCGTCGTCGCCGCCGAAGGCGATCGTCTCGGGCTCGTATATCACCGGGGTCCAGCGGCTGAGTGCACCGGTGGTGCGGAAGTCCTCCATGACCGTGTCGACGGCGGCCGTGGCGGCGTCGGTGCTGTCGGCGGTGGCCGGCTGGTAGCGCAGCCGCCATCGGTCGCCCTTGCGTACGAAGTGCCAGCCGGTGATGGCTCCCGCGCGCGTGAGCGCCGTGAGACCGGGTCCGAGATGCCAGGCGGCGAGCCTTTCGGTCGCGGCGGGTTCGGTCAGGTGGAGGTGGACTTGGAGCAGCGGGGGCGGGGACTTCTCGACGTCGCTCATCGCGGGGTTCTCCGGTCAGGTGAGGAGCAGACAGCTGTCCCACCTGGTGGTGGCGGGCCGGCCGGGGGTCAGGGTGTGGAGGACGAGGGCGGTGCCGGCCGTGCCTTCGAGCAGGCCCGCCTCGGCCAGCGGTTCGGTGAGGGTGGTGATCGCGTCGGCTGCTGTGCGGAGCCGGGCCGCGGTGGCGGGGTCGGTGGTGCGGGCGGCGAAGCGGTGGGTGAGCAGCCGCGTACCGGCGGTGCCGTGGCATAGCGTGTTGCCGGTGAGCCCGGTCAGCTGCTGCGGGTCGGTCAGGCAGGTGAGGAGGGCGTATTCGGCGATTTGCCGACGGTGGTGGTCGCCGGTGGCGAGGGCGGCCAGGTGCTGGGCGTGGGCGATGCCGGGGGTGCCGTAGCACCAGGATGGGCGGAGCGGGCCGTTCTGGAGGCTTCGACCTTCGTGCTCTTCGGCGGGGGTGACGGCTTCGGGCCACCACGGTCCGGTGCCGGTACCCTGCTGCCAGGCGTCGAGCCAGTGGGTGATCCGGCCGATCGCCTCTTGGTGGCCGGGGACCCGGATGCCGTCGGTCCAGGTCAGGGCGAGGAGGGCGAGCGGGCCGGTGATGCCGTGCGCCAGGCCGAGGTTGCCGTGGCCTCCCGGGTAGTGGGGTGAGGTGGCGCCGGAGGGCGCAATGTCGGTCCACCAGCCGGGCAGACCGCGCAGGGGTTCGGTGAGGCGGACCAGGTAGGTCAGCACGTCGCGCAGCAGGTGGCTGTCGCCCCGGGATCGCAGGGTGACGCCGAGTCCGGTCATGCCGTAGACGAGGTCGTACTCGGCGAAGATCGGCCGTTCGAGCTGGGTGATGCGCCGGTGGGCAGCGGCCAGGCGCCGTTCGGTCATCCGGTCGACAGTGGCATCCAGCGTGGTGATCTGCCGCTCGAAGTCGCGGGGCCCGGTGGAGGCCTGACGCAGGACGTGAGCGACGGCGGGGGCGCCGAAAAACAGGCCGGTTCCGGGAGTGGAGAGCACCGGCCGGCGCAGGCAGGCCGCGATCCAGGCGTGCGCCGTCTTCCAGTCGCCGGCTCCGGTGGCGGCGCGTGTGATGTGGAGCAGGGTGACGCCCGGGGCGCCCTTGGCCAGGGACTGCCCCCACTTGGCGGAGGTGCTGTCGGGCGGGGTGAGGAGCGGCTCAGTGAGCGCGGCGAGGATATCCCGGTCAGCGGCGGCGGCGGTCGTGGTCATCGGGGCTTCTCCGAGGTCCGGATGCGGGTCAGGGCGGCGACTCGGGCGAGCCGGTGGCAGGCCCGCTCGTGGTCGGGATCGATGCCGATCGCCCGCGCGTGGTGCAGGTGCAGCAGCGCGCCGGCCACCTCGTCCGCCTTCGGGTCCTTGTGTCGGTCGAGCAGGTGGCGGTAGTCCGCGAGGGCTTCAGCGCGTTCGTGCCAAGCTCTGGCCAGGGCCGGGCCGGAGGCGGTGGTCTCCAGCGCGGGCCAGGTCCCCGGTTGCCCGGTGAGGGCGAGCGTCTGCCAGCGGACGTCGCGGGGAAGGGCCTGCTCGGTGTGATGGGGGACGTGCTCCAGCAGCCAGCGCGGTCCGGCATCGGCGCCGAGCAATCCGGTGGCCAGGAGCAGCATGCTCGCCCCGGTCACGGCCGTCCGGTCGGCCTTCGTCTGCTCGATGTGGACGAGTTGGGCGAGGACGGCGCGGGAGTCGGTGGCGAACACCTCCTCGGCCTGGCGCATCGCCGCGCTCCGGCCGTAGCGGCCGTTCTCCGGCTGGTAGGTGTCCAGTTGGAGGCGCGTCAGCAGACCGGCCGCGCGAAGGTCGGCGGCCCATGCTCCGACCCTCTCAGCGGCTACGGCGAACGCCTCCGGGCCCGGCAGCGCGATCCGCAGGCGCAGGTGCGGTTCGGGGTCGGTGTGACGCAGGAACCACCAGGCCGGGTCGTTGACCCAGCGGCCCAACAGGGCGGGCACACGGGTCAGGATGTCGTCCGCCCTGGCCGGGTTGCCGTACAGGCGGGCGTACACCCAGCGGGACGCCCCGGGCAGGTGCCCGTCCCGGTGGCTGGTGGCGTGGACGGTCCGGCGGCGGGTGGCTGGCAGCGGAGCCCGGGTGGAGTGGAGTTGGAACGTGAGCTCGTGCGCCCGGCCTTCGCACCAGCCGTTTGCCCCCGGGCCTGGAGCCTCGGTAAGGGCGGCGGTGGTCTGCTGGGTGAGGTGGTCGCGCAGCAGAACCAGGTGCTCGGGCAGGTCCAGGTCGAGGGGCAGCTTCAGGTCGCGCTGGGTCAGATAGACCCTGGCCGGGGTGCGGTAGAGCTTCAGCCAGGAGCGGGCGGCGTGCTCCCACTCGGCCCACGACGTTCCCTCGGGCGGCAGGTCGGCGGCCGGGAGGTTCCAGCGGGCCGGTGAGAGGACGACGCGTCCGCGGCGCAGCCGGGGCAGGAACGGCAACTTCCCGGCGACGCCCCAGTCAAAGCCGGTGTACACCGGCGTGAACGCACCGGTGACTTCGCACAGGAACCGGGCGAGGGGCTGGGTGTGTGCCCGGAACTCCACCGCGTTCAGCACACGCGGCTCGACAGGACGGCAGTCGGCGAGGGAAACCAGCCACATCCGCCGGTCGTCCGCGCACACGCCGAGACCGTCCAAGCGCAACGGGCCGGTGTCGGAGCCCGGGTACTCGCCGAGCGGCAGCACCGGCAGGAGCGCGGGCGTCCGGGCAACGTTCTCGACGCGGGTGAACAGCGGCGGCACGGAGACCTGCACCGGCTCCGCGTCCGCGCGGAGCGCCGGCGCTGCGGAGATCGCCGCCGCCAAGGCGTCCTGGTGGGCCCGGTCCAGGAGGTGAAGGAAGCGGCCCGTGCTGGTCCCTGCGGCACGGGGTGCGGCCACCACCGTGAGGGTGAAGGCGCCCGCGTTCAGCGACTCGGTATCGGCGGCGGCCAGGTGGATAGTGAGTTCCGCGTGCGGCTGGACCGTCGCCGGAGCCGGTGCGGAAGCCAGCTGTTCCAGCAGGCGGTCGCCCAGGACGTGTTCGATGCAGCCTTCGATCGCGGCCTTCTGGGCGAGCGCGAGCAGGCGGGCGTCGCGGCGCCCGAGCCTGGCCGGCGTCTCGGGAAGCAGGGAGTCCCGGTAGCGGGCGGGGAAGCCGAGTCCGGTGTCGGGGTTCACCAGCTCGGTGACGGGCACCACGGCCCCGGGCCCGTACCGCTCGGCGAAGCGGGCGTGGTAGTCGAGCCAGGCCGGGTTGCCTCCGGGGTGCGGGCTGACCCGGGTCAGCAGCGCGACGGCGCCGGTGACTTCCCGCACGACCCGCTCGGGCAGCGCCAGCGGCCCGGCGTCCAGCCGCAGGTCGACCATCAGCGGCGGACCGGCCTCCGTACCGCCGGCCATCGATGCCGTGATGGCCGACCGTGCCACCCGCTGTTCCCCGGGGTCGTCGAGGCGGTTGTGGCGCTCCAGCGCGGTGTGGAGGCTGCGGAGGTCGGCGGTGATCCCGGTGGCCTCGGGGACGTCGTCCGCACCGGCCTGCTCAAAGGCTACGAGCAGGGCGCCGAGCGGATCGGTGGCGGTCATCGGAGGACGTAAGCCGCTCAGCAGCACGCGCTGCCGGACCAGTTCACCCAGCATCGCCCTGACCTGCCCGGGGTGCGCGTCGCGGAACTGCCGCTGCAGACAGTCGGCGAGCACGCCGAGGGGCACCGGCTCACGGGCGCCTTCCAAGGCGGCCAGAACCGCCCGGGTGGCACGCACCGATACCTCGACCGGCGCGCTGCCCGCCGGGTGCGACTGAACCGGCAGCACGATCCGCTCCCCGTGCAGCACGCGAAGGCCGTTGGCCACCACGGGCAGCCGGTCGGCCAGCAACTCTTCCAGCTGGTCGATGACGCCGGCCAGCCACTGCGCGTCGACCCGGGCCACCGCCCGGCCCGCGTCCCACACCGGAGCCGTCGCCTCGTCCCCGATCGGGCAGGCCGTCACCCCGGCGAACAGGCCGAACGGGGTCGCCCTGCCCTCCGCCCGCAGGATGTAGCGCATCACCGTGGCCGTCAGCCGGCGCAGCCGCGCGGTGCCGATCGGACGGCCCGCGATCACCTCGCGCACACGGTCGGCCAGTCGGCCCCCGGCCGCAGCCTCGATCGCGGTCTCCAGCTGAGGGTTACTCCAGGCTGAGCGGAGCCAGGATCGCCACGCCTCCGCGCCGGCGGGGGTGGGGTCGGCGAGATCGGGCCACTGCGGCGCGGCGTCGGCGGGGCGTGCCGCGGCGCGGATCAGGGCCGGTCCAACAAGGCGGTACAAGGGGATTCACCTCCAGGATCCGGGATGGGCAAGGCCCGGGTGCGGCGGGGCCGCACAGCAGCCGCACGCCGGGCCTCTGTCACACGGGACGGGACGGGTCAGACGTTGCCGCCGCCGCTGGCACAGGCCGAGCCGTCGCAGGTGCTGCCGCAGTTGTCGTCGGTGGAGCGCAGCAGGGCGGCGACGGGGTCGGCGCCCTCCACGATCCGCACGTCCAGGTCGAAGTCGCTGCCGGACATGGACACGGGCGCGGGCGGGGCCTCAAGGGTGCCGATCACGATGGTTCCTCCTGTTTCGTCGGTGGTGCTTGGCTGCCTGGTCGCGGGTCACGGCCAGGTGATCGTGAGCCGGACGTGCCGCTTGTCGATGACCGGCCCGTCCGGGAGCTGGTCGTCGGGGGTGCCGGCCGGGTAGGCGGTGAACACGGGGCCGGCGCCGGTGCGGTGCCGGCGGGTCCAGACGCCGACCTGTTCGGCGATCAGGTCGGCGAGGCGGTCGCCGTCGGGGCCGAAGCCGTGGGCGCCGAACTCGAACACCGCCGGGTCGTCGCCGATCTTGCGCAGCGCGAGGTAGGCGAGGCTGTCGCCGTCCACCACGAGCGGGCAGGCCATCCTGTTCGCCGGGGCGACGGTCCCGGTGTCGAGCGTGCGGTCGACGGAGATCAGGCCGAATCCGGGCAGCGCACCGGCCAGCCACAGGTACAGCGAGTCGAACGGCTCCTGGTTGCCGACCGTCACCTGCGTCCACCGCTCAACACGCGGTGTCTCCAGCACGCCCGCGAGCCGGCTGGTGTCCGGCCGGTCGAGCTCGTCGAAGCGCAGCCCGACCTCCTTGGTGCCGCGCGGCAGGACCAGGTGTTCGTCGTGCGCGCCGGTTCCCTGCATCTTGACGAAGCCGCACACCTCGGCGCTCACGCTGACCAGGCGCCCGCCGTCGCGGTGGAAGCTGATCGAGCGGGTCAGACCGCGCATCCGCAGCGGCACGGTGATCGTCCCGCCCTCGGCGAGGCCGACGGTCCAGGCGGGCGGCAGGTCCCACGCGCCGACGGTGACGAGGATCCGGTCGAACGGCGCCCCGGCCACGGGCTCGGAGGCGTCGGCCAGCACCACCTTCACCCGGCTGTAGCCGGCCTCGTCGAGGAAGCGGGAGGCACGGTCCGTGACGAACGGGTCGATGTCGACCGTCGTCACCTCCCCCTCCGGACCGACGAGTTCAGCGAGCAGGGCCGCGTTGAATCCGCCGGATCCGATCTCCTCCACCCGCATCCCCGGGCGGACGTCGGCCTGCTCCAGCATCAGGGCCTGGATCTGCGCCGCCGAGACCGAACTCACCACGAGGCCGTGCTCGTCTCGCTTGGTCACCAGGGCACGCACCGGCTCGTAGGCCTCGGTAAGCGGCACCTCGGGGGCGAAGATGTGCCGCGGCACGGCCAGCAGCGCGGCGGCCACGCGGTCCGTGCGGATCGTCCCGTCGGCACGCAGGGCTTCGACCATGGCCGAGCGCAGCTCCTCGACGGGCTCGTCGGTCTTCGGCAAGGTGGACATGGTGGCAACTCCTCTTTTTAGGGGCCGCGTTGCGTGTGCTGCGGCGGTCAATCCCTGAGATACACGACGGCGGCCGGTACCGGATGACACCTCGGGAACACCTGGTGTCGGCCGGCGGGGCGGCTGGCGCCCGATCGGAGTCGGGTGCCGCCGGAGGCTGGCCTGCCCGAGGCTCGGGAGGCCTGAGTGCCCAGCCCACGGCGTCGAGGTAGGGCAGCGGTGGAACGGTGATCCGTCCAACTCTGCTGAGGTAGTTCGAGCCGAGCTGGCGGACCTGAAGGCGGCTGTCAGGGGACGAACCCGGAGGCCGACCGAGAGGCGGCCCGGGCTCTGCGGATCGCGACGGCGAGGTCTCCGGGGCGGGTGAGCAGCCCGGTGCCGTCCGGCTCGACCAGCCACTCCCGGCCGCCGACCCGGCCCACACCGGTTCCCGGCACGGGTATCGCCTGCGGGAGCCTGCCCGCACGGCGGCTCAGCAGCTCCGCCTCCGGGACGCCCCACCCCCCGCGCTCGATCGCCACCAGCCAGAAGCTGTGCCGGCGGACGTGGTCCAGCAGAACCGGCCCGGGCCTGCGCCCGGCGGCCCGGAGGTCTTCCACCGCGGCCTGCCCCAGCTGGAGCGACAGCAGTCGGACGACGTCGAAGTGGATTCCGATCGGGATCTCGGCCAGCAGCCCCTGGCTCCACAGCAGTCGAGCGCGGGCGGTGTCACCGCTGGCCTGCGCGAGCCACCAGCCCCCACGCACGGCGGCCTCGGACATCCCTCCAGGTCGGTCACGGCCTGCCATGACTGCTCGCCCTTCTGCCTTGACGGAACAACTGCGGTACTCGGTCTGCGCACTCGGCCCCGGAGGCCGTCACCAGCGAGGTGGCGGAAGTGGCCGACTGGTCAAGCGGCCAGATGGCCCCTGCCGGTCCGGCGGGTGCCGCGCGCCCTGGTCACCTGCTGCTGGCTCGTCGGCCGTACGTGCCCCGGTGCCAGCGTCGCCCGGGCCAGTGGGCATGAGGGAACTTCCCCCTCCGCCTGCGCGGCCTCGCGGCCGGGCGTCGACGGCAGGTGGACGTCGAGTTCGAACCAAACCGAGAAGCCGATGGGTCTGCCGGTGTCGTTGGCGCGCTGGCCCCAGCCGACGTCGTCGGCGTAGCCGCCGAGGACCGCGAGGCCACGACCGCTGGTCGCGTCCAGATCCTCAACCTGTCCGTCCATCTCGGGGAGGGTCAGGCCGCCGTCGGTGACGGTGACCCGCAGCCTCCTGCGCGGCTTGTCCAGGTCGCCTTCAACCAGCAGTTCGGCCTTGTCTCCGAGGCCCACGTGCTCGACGCCGTTGGCCAGTAGCTCCGAGATGCACAACCTGAGCGCATAGGCCCTGTCGTCATCCAGGGTGAAGCCGTCAAGGTTGGCGATGCTGCGGACCAGCAGGTCCCGAAAGACGGGAACTGCGGAGAGGGTAACCGTGGCTCTGAACTTGGCAACGCGGATCATGGCAGGTCCTCCGGGGGTGTGCGTGTCGGCAGGGCTTCCCGGGCCGTCGATGGGAGACGGCATCGCGTCCGTCGCGTGTCCACAGAGATTCGCGGGACGGCGCGTACGCGGCAAACAGAACTTGTTACTGGTGCTCCGCCGAGCTCACGGGTTGGTGGCTTCTGCGACCGCAAGGCAGTGACTAGTTGCGGTTTTCCACTCCCAGTCAGTAACAGGTGACTAGGATTCGTCAGCGGCTGGGGAGGTGGACAGTGGTGCACAAGCCGTCCTGCGCAGCGCGGATCAGAACGCGCGCCCAGGAGAGCGGTTGGACGATCGAGGCCACAGCGGCGGAGATCGTCAACTGCTGCGAGGCGAGCTGGCTTCGCGCCCATCGCCTTGGCCGGGGGTGGACGCTGCGCCAGGCGGTGCATGAGCTGATCCAACTGTGCGAAACGCGGGGGTTGGCTCGGCCTCACGTGGACCCGGACCAGTTGAGAGCTTGGGAGACGGGCCGAACTCCAAGAGGCGGAACGATCGATCTGCTCTGCCGCCTGTATGAGTCCAACGCTCAAGGACTCGGCCTGGCAGGGGACTACCGACCGACACCGCACACCGGAGTCGACGCAGCCGTACCGACTCCAGGGCCCGGCAGCCTCCTGGTACCGCGCCCGGCCACCTGGAGCGCACCCAGCGACCCCTTCCGCGACCTGGTCGACTCCTACCGCCGTAAGGTCGAGGGAACGCTCGCCAGCACGACCGCCAGCGGTACCCAGCTGGAGGTCCTGGACGAGCAGATCATGGACCTGCGTCGGGCATACGTAGCCTCGCCCCCGAGCCAGATGGTGGCCCGGCTCGTGCAGCTCCTTGAGGAAGTCCGGCTTCTTGCCGCTGACCGGCAGCCGGCCGCGGTGCAGAGCCGTCTGTCCGAGATGATCGCCGTACTGGCGACCCTGGTCGCGGACGCCTTGATGAAGTTGGGCCGGTTGGACCAGGCCCGGCTGTGGTACGGAACGGCGCGCTCGGCGGCCGACGACAGCGGAAGCGGGGAGCTTCGGGCCCGCGTGCGGGTGCAGGCCGCAATGCTGCCGTACTACTACGGCCCGCTGGAGCGCGCTGTGAGCCTGACCCGCGAAGCCCGTCTGCTCAACCGCGGCCGGGCAACTTCCACCGGAGCATTCGCCGCTGCCGCCGAAGCCCGCGCACGGGCCCGGCAGGGCGACATCGAGGGCGCCCGGACGGCCATCGCGCAGGCCCACGACCTGTTCGACCGGTGCCCTCCCTCGCCCCCTGACGATGCCTGGGCGTTCCCGCGGCGCCGACTGCTCCTCTACCTGTCCGGCGCGCACACCGCACTCGGTGACGTGCAGGAAGCCCGCCAAGCCCAGGACGAGGCCCTGTCGCTGTACCCGGACCACGGCGGCATCGACCCGGCCCTGCTGGCCCTTGAACACGCCATGTGTCTGGCCCAGGAGCACGACGTGACCGAGGCGTGCGAACTGGCCCGTCACACCGTGCTGGCTGTCCCTGAGGCACATCGGACCGAAATCCTGGGTGTCCGCGCCCAGGAAGTGATCAACATACTGCCTGCCCGCGTGCGTACCACCCGCGCGGTCCGTGATCTCGGCGAGGTTCTTGCCCTCCCGACCGGCACGATGTGACAGGAACAGCCCTCGCCCGTCAGCCTTATGGGCATGACTGTTCCGGTTGTCATCGGCGGATTCGCCGAGTCCGAGGTGCGCGCCGTCCTTGAGGAAGCCTGCCGTCGTATCGGAGTAGACCCTGCAGGTGCCGAGACGCTGCGCGGCCACACCAACGCGGTGTTCCTGCTCCGGGCCGCCGGAGCGGTGGCCAAGATCGCCCGTGCGGGTACCCCCGTGGGCGACGTCGAGCGCACCGTGCGGCTGGTCCGGTGGCTCAGCCAGCGCGCCTTCCCGACCGTCGAACTGCTGCCGGTGGAGCAGCCCGTCCTCGTCGGCGAGCACGCCGTCACCTTCTGGCACTACCTCCCCCAACCCGACCACCCCGTGCCGGCCGCGCATCTCGCTGTCCCCCTTCGCACCCTGCATCAACTCCCACCTCCTCCCTTCGAGGTCCGGCCGCTCGACACGGCCGGGGCGATCCGTCGGTCGATCGCTTCGATCACGGCTCTGCCACCTGCGGACACGGCGTTTCTGCGGCAGCGGTTGTCCGACCTCGAATCGGCGCTGGCCGACGTTCACTTCGTCCTGCGTCCCGGACTTCTCCAGGGCGACCCTCAGCACCGAAACGCTCTTCACCAGGGCGAAGCGGCGGTGCTGTGCGATTGGGACACGGCCTGTTTCGGCCCTCCTGAACTGGATCTCGTCACGGTGGAGATCCACTGCCGCCGGTTCGGCTACGGCCGCAGCCACTACCAGCGGTTCGCCGACCTGTACGGCTTCGACGTGACCACCTGGAGCGGCTATACCGTCCTGCGCGACCTTCGTGAGTTGCGGATGATCACCACGAATGCGAAGCGCGCCACGACGGGCAGCTCGACTCTTGAAGAGGTCCAGCGCCGCGTCGAAGGACTGCGGCTTGGCCAGGTCGACATCGAGTGGAACATTCTCTGATCCGCTACGCGATCGCCCGGGGTCTCGCGAGGTCCGAGGAACCGAAGTCCGGCGCCGGGCGGGGCCGGGTCGGCTGCCGTCCGCGCACCACCATCAGCCGTATCCCGGCCGCCTGAAGGCGTTGCCGACGCCGGTCCGCGCATCCCCTGGTCCCGAGGTGTGCGTCCGTCGGCAGGACCACGGCGTACAGCCCCTTCCCGGTGATGGACGTGACGATCGCCTCGGGATCGCTTCCGTCGTCGGTGATCACCGTCGCGAGCTCCAACTCCCGCTCACTGCAGAAGCTCCGAAGGACCTCGGACAGGGCCTGTCTCCGACGAAGGGAGGTGGCTACGGACGAGTTGAGGAGTCCGACAACCAGGGGAAGCGGTACGGGCAGTCGTTCGGTCAGCATCGGCCGCTCTCCTCCACGTCTGGGCCTCGGTTCCTCCAGCGTGCCGGGTACAGCCGGCGTGGGGAATGAGCGGTTGTGGCAGTTGCGTGGCAGTTCCGCCGCACAGGCCGGTCGGTGAGTGCTTCGATGGTCGCCGATCCGGGAGGTGATGCACGTGACCGTGAGCGAGTGGAGCGGGGTCGAGGCCAGAGCCCTACGGCTGGCCAGCCGGCGCAGCGTCCGGGACTTCGCCTCGGACTTAGGTGTCGCGGTGCGCACGGTGTCGAACTGGGAGCGGCTGGGGGCAAGCACGACGCCCCGGCCGGATACCCAGGCGATTCTGGACACGGCTCTGGGCCGCCTCGATTCGGCCGCCGTGCTGCGTTTCGAGGCGGTCCTGTCGGGGAGCGGTCGGCCGGTGGCGGCTCGGGCCAAGGGCGGGCCCAGGTTGTGGGAGTACGAGACGTGGGCCGAGGACATCGAGCGGGCTGTGCTCGCCGCGTCCGGGCAGAACTTCGCGTTCGCGGAGAACCTGCTGGAGCGGTGGCGAACACGCTGGCCGGCACGCGAGTTGGACGACCGGGGCCTGTACCTGTTCGCGCGGACGACGACGCTCGCGGGCGATCTGCTGCGGGACCGCGGGGTGCTGCTCGGCCCGCTCTCGGCGTCGCGGTCGTACGCGGCGGCCCGGTCGGTGTTCGACCAGCTCGGTGTTCCGCGCCGGGTGGCACAGTTGGACCTGTCGCTGGCGGTGGTCCGGGAGATGTCCGGTGACCTGGCGGGTGCGGCCGAGGCGTACGGGCAGTTGGCCGGCGACGTCCGGCTGAGTCTGCGCGATCGGCATCGGGCCGGGCTGTGGGTCGGCACGTCTTTGGACAAGCAGGGGCTGCACGAGGAGGCCGTGCCGCTGATGCGTGCGGCGATCCGGGGGTTCGACGCCTTGACCGAGCCGGAGGACTGGGGCACCGCGCACCAGAAGCTGGCGCTGTTGCACCGCGGCGCGGGTGATCTCGGGGAGGCTGCCCGGATGATCGAGGTCGCGCAGTCGGCCGGCGGCGGGTCCTCCCCCATGCAGCAGGTGCGGCTGGGTACTGCGCGCGGCCACATCCTGCTGTCCGACCCGGCGAGCGTCGGCGAAGGGCTGGCCCTGCTGCACGAGGCCGCCACCCAGGCGGCCACGTACGGTATGAGCCACCAGCTGCGCGCCATCGAACGCATCCGAGGAAGCCTCGACCGCGGAGGTGCGGCAGTCCCGTTCAGGTAACCAGGAGAAGCACGTGACGAGCACTTCCCGGCGCGAGATCACCGACCAGCAGTGGGCGGACACCGCGCTGCTGTGGGACTACCAGCAGATGGGCCACGAGCTTCGGCCCTGCGATGTCGCGATCGGCCTGGGATCCCACGACCTCGGGGTGGCCGCCGAGACAGCCCGACTGTACCTGCGCGGCCTGGTGAAGCGGATCGTCTTCACCGGCGGGCCGAACCCGAGCCGGCCGGAGGCGTTCCCGCGCGGTGAGGCCGTGCACTTCGCCGAGCACGCCGTGGCCCTCGGCGTTCCGGAGTCCGCGATCCTGCGGGAGCCGAACGCCCGCAACACCGGGCAGAACATCGAGTTCAGCCGCAAGGTCCTGGCCGAGGCAGGCGTCCGGTTGTCCTCGGTGCTGCTCGTCTCGATGCCCTACATGGAGCGGCGGGCGTACGCCACCTGCCGCCGGGTGTGGCCGGAGGTGGACGTGGTGTGCACCTCCAGCGCGATGGACCTGCACGACTACGCGAAATCGATCGGCGACGACCGGCTCGTGATCGACAGCCTGGTGGGTGACCTCCAGCGGGTCATCGAATACCCGAAGCTCGGCTTCGCCGTCGCCCAGGACGTACCCAGGAGTGTCCACGATGCCTACCAGCGGCTCATCGACGACGGATTCACCAGCCGCCTTCTCCCCTGACTCTCTGCCGGCCCGGCCGGTGTGCGCGATCCACCAGCCCAACTTCTTCCCGCGCCTGTCCACCGTGGCCAAGCTGGCCGGCGCGGATGTGTGGGTGGTCCTGGACAATGTGCAGTTCGCCCGCCGCGACTACCAGCACCGGGCCCGGCTCGGCTCCCTCGCCGACAGCAGCCGGGCCAGCTGGCTGACCGTCCCCACCCACCTGCCGGACGGCCGCTCGACGGTGATCCGCGAAGCGCGGGTAGTCGACGCGGACCTCTGCCGTCGCCGAGTCGAAGGGGTTCTCCACGAGCGGTACCGGGCCAGCCCGGCCTGGCCGCTGCTCTCCGAGCGGCTCCAGCCGGTCCTGGAGCTGTTCGAGAGCACCGACCGACTCGCGGAGATCGCGGAGGCGACCACCCGACTGCTGCTCGACGTGCTCGGGTGGAGGGGACGCGTGGTGCGCAGCAGCACACTCGCGGCCGGCACAGGGCGAACCCGGCGGCTCGTGGACCTGTGCCGGGCTGTGGGTGCCGCCTCCTACCTGTGCGGCACCGGCGGGGCAAGGTACGTGGAGCCGTTGCTGTTCGCAGATGCCGGGATCGAGCTCCGCCCGTTCTCCGTGCCGGCCTCGGGGGTGTGGGAGGACGCGCGGTCGGTCAGCGCCGTGCACCCATTGATGGTGCACGGCGCGGCGGCTGTCCGGCACCGTGTCGCAGCGCGGCGTGGACCTGACGCCTGGCGGTGAGGGCGGTGAGGAAGGCGGACACCGGTACTGGCCGCCGGTAATCCGAGCGACCCCGGCCATGTCCTGATCAGCCGGTCGGCGCCGCCTGGCGGGACCCTTCGCCGAGCACCAACCGCCGGAGGCCCTGTCCCTCTCCTCCGCAATCAGCTTCAAGCTGATGGGCAATCAGAAAAGTCAGCAAAAGGTCAGCATCGATACGAGCAAACCTTGCGACAGGCGCGTAGACCTGAGAATCAACAGGCTTTGCACCTTGCCTCCCAAGGGGGCGAGTAAGCGAAGCGGAAATCGTTCTGCCATGGGCCTTCAGATGCCCACACAGTCCTGCCGGAAGCGGCGAGCACGAAGGCGACCATCGAATCATCTTCGCAGGTCAGCGCACCCGCCCACGGGCCTTCAGCGGGATGTCGGGGAGGGCCGGGGCATGGAGTCGGGCGCCGTCGTAGCCGTGAACCTCACCGAAGCGGGTGCCGGCCTCCCAGTCGTTGCGGGCCTGGAGGATCTCCTCGCCGGATCGGCCGATGAAGTTCCACCACATGACGAGCTTCTCGGCGAAGGGCTCGCCGCCGAGGAGGAGGAAGGCGGCGTCGGTGGTGGCGTGGAGGGGGAGGTCGCGGCGGCCGGTGCCGAGGTAGAGCATGGCGCCGGGGTCGAGGGGGACGCCGTCGGCGGTGAGGGTGCCGGACATGGTGAGGACGGCGTACTCGAAGTCGGGGTCGAGGGGCAGGCGGTGGGCGGTGCCGGCGGTGAGGGTGAGGTCGGCGCCGACGAGGGGGGTGTGGGTGGTGCCGGGGGAGGTGGCCCCGTCGAGGGTGCCGAGGATGACGGTGGCGGACAGGCCGGGGGCGGTGACGGTGGGCAGGTCGGGGTGGTGTTCGAAGGCGGGGTCGCGGTGGCGGTGGGCGTCGGGGAGGGCGACCCAGAGCTGGGCGCCGTGGAGGTAGCGGGCGTGGGGGCGGGGGGACTCCTCGGAGTGGGAGATCGCCCGGCCGGAGGTCATCAGGCCCAGTTCGCGGGGGCGGATGGTCCGGAGGCTGCCGAGGCTGTCGCGGTGCAGGACCTCGCCGGCGTGCAGCCAGCTGACCGTCTGCAGGCCCATGTGCGGATGCGGCGGCACCTGCATGCCCGGCTCGTCCGCGATGTCGTCCGGCCCGTAATGGTCCACGAAGCACCACGCGCCCACCATCCGACGACCCAGATTGGGAAGCAGCCGGCGAACCACGGTGCTGCCGCCGAGGGCGGTCTCGCGCGGGGCGAGGAGTTCGTGGACGGGGCCGCCCGGGGTGTCGGCGCGGCCGCCGCGCACGGTCGGGGTGGCGAGGTCGGGTTCAGCCATGGTGGGCACCGTTTCCGTGGGTCGAGGCGCGCGGGGCGGCCGGGACGATGGGGGTGCCGGCGGAGACGGCGCGGGTGACCGGGGTCCGTTCGGCGATGTCGAGCAGGCGGGCGCGCTGGGCGTCGTCGAGGTCGCCGACCAGGTCGATCCGCCGGGTGATGCGGACGGCCTTCTCGGGGCCCTTCTCGTAGCCGAGGTGGACGCGCACGGTGGTCAGCGGCCACTGCTTGCGCTGGGCGTACATCCGCAGGGTGATCGCGGTGCAGGAGCCGAGCGCGGAGAGCAGCAGGCCGACCGGGGTGGTGGCGGTGTCGGCGCCGCCGGCCGACTCGGGCTCGTCGGCGGTCAGTCGGTGGCGGCCGGAGCGGATGTCGACGCGGTAGTCGTCGGCGGTGCTGGTGGCGACGGCGGCCGCGGCGCGGACGAAGCCGGCCTCGGCGTCCGGGACTCCCCCGGCGGGCGCGGCGGTCACAGGCCGAACCGCTCGTGCTGGGCGGCCGGGACGAGGTCGTGGTACTCCGGGTGCTTGGTCAGCCAGCCGCGGATGAACGGGCAGTACGGGAGCACGGCGAGGTCGCCGGCCCGGGCGTCGTCGAGCACGGCGCGGGCGAGGATGCCGCCGAGGCCCTGTCCGCCGAATCGCGGGTCGATCTCGGTGTGGATGAAGGCGATCTCGCCCCCATGGCGGTGATACTCGGCGAAGCCGGCGAGTTCACCGTCGGAGGTGATCTCGTAGCGGGACTTCTCGGGGTTGTCGGCAACGGCGGTCGTCGTCATCTCGTCCTCCTGGGGGTCGGGCCCTGGCATCGGAAGTAATTTATCATTCAACTAATCGTAGATCAAGACCGCCCGGCGCGAACCGGGCGGTCTTGGGTCACAAGGGGACCGGAGGAGGGGCGGGACGGTCAGGAGAGCGTGATCGGCGGAGGCAGCGGGTGGCAGCCGTCCCAGGACGCGATCTGGCCGGGCGGGCAGGAGGCCGGGCGGGACGGCAGGGTGGGAACCGGGCGCGGCGGGACCGTCCACTCCCCCGGGCCGGGGCCCTCCGGCGGGTCGGCGGGCGGCTCGACGGTCGGCTTGGGGGCCGGCTTGGGCGGGGCGGGCGGCTCGGCGGGCGGGGCCGGCGGAGCGGGCGGTTGAACGGGCGGCTGGGCGGGCGGGGCCGGCGGAGCCGGCGGCTGGGTGGGCTGGACGGCCTTCGGAGGCGTGGTCGGAGCCGTCTTCGGCGGGGTGGTCGGACGCGGGGTCGCCGGGACCGGCGGGCGCGAGGCGGGCCGGGCGGGCGTCGTCGGGGCCGCCGCCTCGGGGGCGGGCGCGGCGGGCGCGGCGGGCTCGGCGGGCGGGGTCTCCGGCGCAGCCGGGACGGGCTGGGCGACCGGGGCCTCGGTCGACGGGGCCGGTTCCGGGGCGGTGGGCGTCGGGACCTCCGGCGCCGGGGTCGTCGGGGCCGCCGACGACGGCGAGGCGGTCGGTGTGCCCGTCGACGCCGGCTCCGCGGCGTCCGGTCCGCTCATCGCCCAGGCGCTCGCACCCACCAGGGCGAGCGTGCACATGCCCGCCGCCATGCCGATGGCGATCCGGCGGCGCCGGAGCGCGGATCTCCCGTCCGGTTCCTGCGCCTGTTCCTGCTCCTGCGGCTGGTCCTGCTTCCGCAGTTGGTCTTCCTGCACCGTGCCCCACCCTGATCGATCTTCGTTCGGATTGCGCGGATGCTAGCAGGACGCACCGTCAGTCCCGCGCCCAGCGCCGCGCCGCAGGCCGGCGCGAGCAGCGCGGTGGCGACCGCGAGGTGGCGGTCCGGAGCCGATGGACCTCGCCGCCGCGCGGCGGGCCGCTCGGTGCTGTACCACCGCGCCCCGGCGGGCCGGGTCCTGCTCGGCGCGGTTCACCCCTGGGGCGCCGCGTGCGGGGCCACCACGTGCCGGAACCGGGCGCAGCCGGTGACGTCCTCGTGGTCGCAGGTGAGCGCGCACTCCAGGATGTCGAGCGAGGCCTGGGCCGCCGCCATGCGGGCCCGGAGCGCCTCGGCCTCGGCGTGCAGCAGGTCCCGGCGCCGGGCCGCGTCCGTGGTGGCGGCGGTCAGGGCGCGGATGGCGTCGAGGGAGAGCCCCGCCTCCTTGGCCCGCAGGATCACGGCCACGCGGGTGCGGTCGGCGGCGCCGTAGCGGCGGCGGCCGGCGGTGTCGCGGGCCGGGGCGAGCAGGCCGACCGACTCCCAGTGCCGCAGGACGTGCGTGGCGAGGCCGAAGCGTTCGGCGAGGGCGCCGATGCTCATCGGCGTGTCCTCGCCGGGCTCCGGTGTGCGGGGCTCGTTTGACTTCATGTCGACATTAAGTCCCAGCATGGCGTGCATGACCAGTGAGACGAGCCCTTCCCCCTCCGCGACGCCGGACGACGAACTCCTCGCGCGCCTCGACGCCGCCGACCGCCTCCCCGGCGCCGAGCAGCTCCGTTGCCGGTCCTACGCGCTGCTCGGCGCCGGACCCGGCAGCACCGTGCTGGACGTCGGCTGCGGCGCCGGGCGGGCGGTGGCGGAGCTGACGGAGCGCGGTGCCCGGGCGATCGGGGTGGACGCGAGCGCGCGCATGATCGCCGTCGCGCGGCGGCGGTGGCCGGCGGCGGACCTGCGGGTCGGGGATGCCGGTGAACTGCCGTTGCCGGACGGCTCGGTGGACGGCTACCGCGCCGACAAGGTGTTCCACGAGCTGGCTGACCCGCGGCGCGCGCTGGCCGAGGCCCGCCGGGTCCTGGTGGGCGGCGGGCGGATCGTCCTGCTGGGCCAGGACTGGGACACCGTCGTCGTCGACTCCGACGACCCGGCGTTCACCCGCGCCCTGGTGCACGCCCGCGCAGACCTGACCACCCGCCCGCGGGCCGCCCGCGGCTACCGCGCCCTGCTGCTGGACGCCGGGTTCGCGGACGTCGCGGTCGAGGTGCACACCGCCGTCCTGACCGGCCCGACGGCGCTCCCCCTGGTCACCGCTCTCGCCGAGACCACGGCCGCCGCCGGCGCACTCCCCCGCGAGCGGGCGGGCCGCTGGATCTCCGAACAGCGCGAGCGCGCCGCGACCGACCGCCTCTTCCTCGCCCTGCCGGTGTTCACGGCCTCGGCGACCGCGCCCTGCTGAGCCTCCCCGGACTTCCCCGACTGCTCGGCGGCGGGGATGCGGCGGCGGGGGTGGTGCCGTGGCGAGCGGCGAGGTCGTCGGTGGGGGCCGGGGAGGTCCCGGCGAGACCGAGTCGTCAGCAGGCTGTGGCCCCCGCCGCCCTCCTCGTTGAGCACGATCAGGCCGACGCCGCCCTCGTGGTCGCGGCGGGCCTCGGCGGCGGTGCCGAGGGCCGTGCCGGCCCCCGACCACGCCCGCGCCGACGGTCGGCGCGCCCGCCGCGCACACCTCACCGGCCGGGACTCCAGGGGCGCCGTCGGCCGGCCGCTCGACGATCGCGGACCGGCGCAGGCCCGGCAGGTGCGCGGCCCCGTCGAAGGCGGCCCGGCGACGCGGCGGCCCGGCAGGCGGCGTGGGCGGTGAAGCCGAGCAGCAGGACGTGGCGGTTCCCGCATCCGGTCGCGACGGCTCCTCGCTCGACGGCTCCCCGCTCGGCGGCGGGTCGGTCGACGGAGCGATGGTGGACCGGTCGACGGGACCGATCCCGCTCGGTCCAGGACCGGGCGGCCCGCCGCCGACGACGCGGCGGGTCAGTCGGCGGCGACGGTGCGGCGCACCTTGCCCTTGCTGTCCGCGAGCAGGTAGCCGCCGTTGTGGTAGGCGTCGGAGAGGTACACCCGGATGCTCGCCACGCCGTCGCCCGTCCAGGTGTCGATGAGCAGGTAGCGGCTGGTCGGGTCCTTCACGTTGAGGGTCTCATCGGCCTTCTTCAGCAGCGCCGGGACGACGTCCCAGTCGTACTGCGCGAGGTCCACCGGCTTGGCCGTGCCCATCGGCCCGCCGACGCGCTTGGTGGTCTTGCCGTCCCGGTAGTCGTACGAGTCGTAGCCACGGCCGTCGGCGGTGGGGACCTGGGCGATCGCGTAGCCCGGGTAGACGGCGAGCTGCTTGACCTTGGTGCCGCCGCTCTGCGCGGTGATCGCCGCGACGACGGTGCGGATGCCGTCGGGGGTCAGCAGGTCCTTGGAGGCGTTCGACGGCGGCTTGGCGGGCGAGGTGACGGCGGAGGCGGTGCCCGCCGCCGGGGGCGCGGCGGACGCCGGGCCCGTCGGCGCGGCGGCCGGGCCGGCCGTGCCGTCCGTCCCCTCCGGGCGCAGCATCCAGGCGAGCACGCCCGCCAGGGCGACCCCGGTGACGGCGAGGGTGACCGCGGCGCCGGTGCGGCGGCGGGCGGGCGGCGGGAGCGGCGTGCCGGGGTCGGTCGCACCCAGGTACTGGGTCCCGGTGACGTCCACGGAGCCGGTGGACGGGTGCGCACCGACCTGGGGCGCACCGACCGGCTGCGCACCGACCGGGGGCGCGGGCGGCCAGTACTGCTGCGTGGCCACCGGAAGGGGTAGGGCACCGGTGTCGGCGGCCGCGAGCGCCTGGTCGAGCTGCGCGGCGTCCGGCCGCACCGCCGGGTCGCGGGCCAGCAGCGCGGCCAGCACCGGCCCCAGCGGCCCGCAGCGGGTCGGCGGCGGCAGCGGCTCGTCGAGGACGGCCGCGAGCGTGGCCAGCGAGGTGGCGCGGCGCAGCGGGTGGTGGCCCTCGACGGCGACGTAGAGCAGCATGCCGAGCGACCACAGGTCGGAGGACGGGTTGCCCTCCTCGCCGCGGATCCGCTCCGGCGCGATGTACTCGGGCGAGCCGATCAGCGCGCCGGTGGCGGTGAGCGCGGTGGAGTCCTGCATCGCGGCGATGCCGAAGTCGGTGAGGACGGGGGTGCCGTCGGGGCGCAGCAGGACGTTGCCGGGCTTGACGTCGCGGTGCTGGATGCCGGCCCCGTGCGCGGCGCACAGCGCGGCGAGCACGCCGCGGCCGATCCGGGCGGCCTCGGGGATGCTCAGCGGGCCGCGGGCGATCCGGTCGGCGAGGCTGCCGCCGCCGACCAGCTCCATGACCAGCCAGGGGTGGGGGTGCCCGGGGGTGTCGACGATGTGGTGGATCACCGCGACGTTGGGGTGCTGGAGGCGGGCGAGCGCGCGGGCCTCGCGGAGCACGCGCTCGCGCAGCTCGTGCGCGGCGGCGGGGTCGGCCGCGGCCATGGCCGGGTCCGGCGGGCGGACCTCCTTGAGCGCGACCTCGCGGTGCAGCATGGTGTCACGCGCGCGCCAGACCAGGCCCATGCCTCCGCCGCCGAGGCGTTCCAGCAGTTCGAAGCGGTTGTCGATGAGCCGTGTCTCCGGCCCCCCAGTGTTCATGCCGCCCCATCGTAGGGGCCGCCGTGCGGGGGTCCGGCGACCGCCCCGGGCGGCCGGTTGCTCCGTGGACGCCCTGTCCGTACCGGAGTTGGGCGAGCGGCGGCCGGCGAGGTCCGGGTTACGGTCTGCGGGGGCGGGTGCACTCTCCCGGGCGAGGCGGGAGGGCCTTCCGGGTGGCCGTGGGCGGGCCGTCGACCGCGCCCGCCCGGCCGGCTCGTTGTGCCCGGTATGTCTGCACACGTCGGAAGGGCCTCCTGGGCCGCGCTGTCCCTGCTGGTCCTCGTCCTCCTGGCGGTGGCCGTGGGGATCGGCCACCGTCCGCCTCCCGAGCGGCACCCCGGCCCGCCGCCTCCGGAACCCCCGCAGGGCTGGGTGGTCGCCGCGAGCGCGGCCAACGTACGGCGCGAGCACTCGATGGACGGCGTGGTGCTGGGCCTGGCCCGGTGCGGCGAGCGGGCCGAGATCGTCGACACCTGGATCTCGCCGCTGGGCACCCGCTGGAGCCGGATCGTGGTGGTGCCCGGCGGGCTGACGGGCTGGGTCCTGTGGTCCCTGCTCGACCACCCCGCCCCGCCCGGCGGCCCCGCCCGCCCCTGCCCCACCCCGCCGCCGGACGCCCCGCCGGACGCCCAGGAGGTGTGAGGGTGCGCCGCGCGGGGCGGGGCCGGGGGTTCCGGGGCGGGTGCGGGCGGGTAGGGGCTCGCAGCGACGTCGGGGCGGCGCGGGGACGGACGGAGGTGGCCCGGGTGGGTGGGGACGGGGCGGGTGCCGGGCCGGGTGCCGGAGTGCGGCCGGCCGGGCCTGGGGACGCGGACGAGTTGCTGCGGCTGCGGGTCGCGGTGCTGGACGGCGGGCCGCTGGACGAGCAGTGGCGCACCACCTTCCGCGACGACCTGCGCGAGCGGCTGGGCCGCGACCCCGACCTGCTCGCCCACGTGGTGCCGGCCGACGGCGGCGGGCTCGCCGCCTGCGCGATCGGCATCGTCCACCGGGGCTACCGGGGCCCGAGCCATCCGACCGGGCGGTGGGGGCGGATCCACGCGGTGGTCACCGACCCGGCGCACCGGCGGCGCGGCCACGCCAGGGCCGTCACGGCGGCGCTGGTCGAGGCGCTCGGCGCACGCGGCTGCGGGTCGGTCGAGCTGCGGGCCACCGAGGCGGGCGCGCCGCTCTACCGGACGCTCGGCTTCGGCCCGGTGGACGGGTACATGCGGCTGAACCTCGGCCCCGGCCACTGACCCGGCAGCCCGGCGCCGTGGAGCCCCGTCGTTCCCCTCACCGAAGGAGGCTCCAGGTGGAGCACCGTCCGTCCGACCTCGCCCCGCTCGCCGCCGTGCTCGTCACCGACCCGCTGGGCCGGGTCCTGCTGCTGCGCCGGCCGGACGGGGGCTGGGAGTTGCCGGCCACCGCCGTCCGCCCGGCCGAGGAGCCGGAGGCGGCGGCCGTGCGCGCGCTGGCCGAGGCGTGCGGGGTGGCCGCCGGCGTGCTGCGGCCGGTCGGGACGTTCGGGGAGGGAACGGAGCCGGCGCGGCGGCACGTGTTCGCGCCGGTGGCGCACGCGCCCGGCGCGCTGGACCGGCTCGTGCTCCGCCGACACGCGACGCACGCCTGGTTCTTCACCGACAACCTGCCCGGCCTCTCCCCCGCCGCCGTGCGGTTCCTGCGCGCGCACGCCCCGGCCCGCCCGCACCTGCCGCGCTCCCAGTGGCTCGCCACCACGCCGCGCGCGTGGCTGTGCACGGCCGCCGTGGTGACCGCGCCGGACGGGCGGCTGCTGATGGTGAAACCGCGGGTCCGGGAGCCGGACCGGCGGCCGGACGCCGGGCGGTGGAACTTCCCGGGCGGGGTGCTCGACACCCACGAGGACTCGCCGACCGGGGCCGCCCGAGAGCTGCGCGAGGAGACCGGGCTCGACCGGCCGCCCGGGCCGCTGCTCGCGGTGGTCTGGCAGCATCCGGCGCCGGGCGCCGACCACCCCATCGTCCAGTTCTTCCACGACTTCGGCACCGCCGACCCCGCCGCCGTCCGACTCGGCTGCCCGGACGGGGAGATCACCGACTGGGCCTGGTTCCGCCCGGACGGGGAGCTGGACGCCGCCGCCGGTGCGGAGCGGGGCTACGCGGCACGGCGGGCGCTGGCGGCCCGCGCGGCCGGCCGCACCGTCACCGCCGCCTGCCCGCCGGGACTGTCGGGGCCGTCGGGGCCGTCGGGGCCGTCGGGGCCGTCGGGTGCATCGGGAGCATCGGGGGCCACGGACTGAGCGGACCGGCGGGTGCCCGGGTATCCGGGTGTCCGGCCGACGCGGGCGGGCCGGTCGGGTAGCGTCACCGGCCGTGGAGGAGATCCGACCGCTCGTCAGCCCGCGGCCCGGCCTGGTGCCGGCCGTGCCGCCGCTGATCTGGTACGCCGCGTACGGCTCGAACATGCACGCCGAGCGGCTCGCCTGCTACCTGCGCGGCGGGCGACCGCCCGAGGGCGAGCGGGACTACCCCGGCTGCCGCGACGCCCGGCCGCCCGAGCGCGCTCTGCCGGTGCGCCTGCCCGGGCTGCTCTACTTCGCCCTGGAGTCGCGCACCTGGGGCGGCGGCATGGCCTTCTACGATCCCCGCCGGCGCGGCACCGCGCCCGCCCGCGCCTACCTGCTGACCGCCGGGCAGTTCAGCGACATCGCCGCCCAGGAGATGGGCGGCGGGCCGGGCGCCGACCTCGACCTGGCCACCGTGCTGCGGACCGGGCGCGACCCGCAGGGGCCGGGCCGCTACCAGACCCTGGTGTGCCCGGGCACGCTGGACGGCGTCCCCGTGCTGACCTTCACCGCCCCCTGGACGCTCGCCGAAGCCACCCTGAACGCCCCGCGCGCCCGCTACCTGCGCAACCTCGCCGCCGGACTGGCCGACGCGCACGGCTGGTCGGCGCGCCGCACCGCCGCCTATCTGAGCACCCGCCCGGGCGCCGCCGGCCACTGGACCGTCGACGCCCTGCTCGCCGCGCTCACCGGGCGGAGCGGAGCCTGAGCCTCCACGGCGGGATCCGGCCGCCAAGACATGACCATTCGTCATCATCGCTGCGCTGTCGGCGAATTCAGTGGGCAAAAGGCCGTTCGATGACGGATGATCGGCGGGCGGGCCGCTTCGACCGAGCGGGTGCCGGGCCGACTGGAACGGGGGCAGGGCGACATGGAGGCGATGCGGGTCTTCGCACTGGTGGCGGCGACCATCACCACCGGACTGACCTCCGGACTCTTCTACACCTACGCCTCGGTGACACCGGGCCTGCGCACCGCCGACAACCTCGCGGTCGTCCAGGTGATGCAGCGGCTCAACGTGGCCGTCCTGAACGGGTGGTACCTGCTCGGCTTCGTCGGCACGCTGGTGTTCACCGGCGTCGCCGTGGTGCTGCACCTGCCGAGCGACGGGCACCGGGTGCTGCCGGCGGCGGTCGGGGCACTGGTCTGCTACACCGGCTCGCTGGTGGCGACCAGGGCGGTCAACCTGCCGCTCAGCCAGGCGCTGGCGGAGGCCGGCGACCCCGGCCGGGCCGGGTACTCGGACCCGTTCGACCCCTCCGGCGCGCGCCGGGTGCGGTGGAGCGCGGCGCGGGCGCTGCTGTCCACGGCGGCGCTCGGCTTCCTCTGCTGGGCGCTGGTGATGCACTGCGACATCGGGCCGAACTGAGCGGCGCGGCAGGGCGGTTGGCGCGCTCCGCTCAGCCGGCCGCCAGTACCACCGTGGTCGGCTCCGGGCGGGACGGCCGGGCCATCGCGTCCGTCGCCGCCGAGTGCGTCGCCGCCCCTTCCACCGCCCCTTCCACCGCCTCTTCCGCCGGATCTCCCGGTCGGGGCGCGCCGGTCTCCGGCCCACCGGGTTCCGACGCGCCGTCGGCCGAGGCGGCCGGTCGGCGGTGCTCCTGCGGGGTGAGCCCGCGCACCCGCTTGAACGCGGTGCTGAGCGCGAACGCGTCGCCGTAGCCCACCCGGCGGGCCACCGCCGCGATGGTGAGCCCCGGATCGCGCAGCAGGTCGGCGGCCACCGTCAGCCGCCAGTTCGCCAGATAGGCCATCGGCGGCTCGCCGACCAGCGCGGTGAACCGGCGGGCCAGCCCGGCCCGGGAGACCCCGACCTCGGCGGCGAGCGCGGCCACCGTCCACGGCCGGGCCGGATCGTCGTGCAGCAGCCGCAGCGCCGGGCCGACCACCTCGTCCCCCTGGGCCCGCAGCCAGCCGGGCGCTTCGGCGTCCGGAGCGGCGAGCCAGCCGCGCAGCACGCCGACCACCAGCAGGTCCAACAGCCGGTCCAGCACGACCTCCTGGCCCGGGTCGGCCCGGGTGGCCTCGGTGCCGAGCAGCCGGACCAGGGTGTCCTCGGTGGTGTTCACCCCGGCGCGCTGCACCAGCACGGTCGGCAGGTGGGCCAGCAGCCGGCGGCCGATCTCGTGCTCGGCCGCGTAGGTGCCGGTCAGCATCACCGACGGCCGCTCGTCGCCCGGCCGGGTCTCGCCCCAGGTCCGCACCCCGAGCGCCATCGAGGTGGCGACGCTGACGCCGTCCCGGGAGCAGATCTGCCCGGGGCCGACGACGATGTCCGCCTCGCTGCGCGGGTCGTCCGCGACCGTGTACGCGTCCGGTCCGCGCAGCAGTGCCAGGTCCCCCGGCCGCACCGGCACCGGCTGCCCGCCGTCGGGCAGGATCCACGCCTCGCCGTCCAGCATGGTGAGCAGCGTCAGCGGTGCGCGGTCCTCGATCCGCAGCGCCCACGGTGTGCTGAGCACGGAGCGCAGCACGAACGCGCCGCGGGCCTTGGGGCCGTCGAGCAATCCCGTCAGGGTGTCCATGACCGGTCAGCCTAAGCCGTTCTCCCGGGGTGCCTTGAGCAGTTGACCGGGCCCGGCCTCACTCCGCGGGTGTCGCCGCGGCCAGCCGGGCGATCTCGGCGGCGACGGCGCCCGGCTCGGGGGCGACGGTGACGGCGGCGACGCCGTCCAGGCCCGGATGGGCGCCGACCCGGACGCCGTGCCGCGCGTGGCGCAGCAGGTCGAGGTCGTTGATGTCGTTGCCGAAGGCGTCGTACCGCTCGATGCCCAGCGAGGCCAGCGCCTCCCACTTGTTCGTGGCGCCCGGGGCGAAGTCGATGATCGACTCGTCGAGGTGGTGGTTGACGGTCATCCCGAGCACGCGGCCGGCCTCGGCGAGGGCCGCCATGTCGGTCGCGTCGACGACCAGGAACTTGACGACGGCGGGGAGGTCGGCGAGGTCGACCCGGCGGGCGAGGCGGCCCTGGTCGACGCGGCCGAGGATCGGGTGGTCGGCGGGCCCGGTGTAGGCGTAGTCCCACGGGCCGTCGGCGAGGTAGCCGGCCTCGAACCGCTCGGCCTCGACCAGCAGCTTGCCGAGGTCGTCGGCGTCGAACGCGGCCCGTGCCCGGACCTGGCCGCCGACGGAGACGAGGCTGCCGTTGCCGCCGATGAGGGTGGCGGTGGCGAATGCGCCGTCCAGGACGGGCAGCAGGTCGCGGACCGGGCGGGCGGAGGCGAAGACCAGCCGGTGGCCGGCACGTTCGCAGGCCGCCAGGGCGGCGAGGATCCGGCCGTCGATCGTCCTTCCGTCGAAGCAGAGTGTGCCGTCGATGTCGAAGACCGTGGTGCGGGCGCTGGAAATGATCATCATCGGATCCTATCGGCCCTGGTCGCACGGCTGTTCGGCGGGCAGTGCGGCGGTACGCGTGCGCAGGGCTCCGGGAGGCGTCCGGGCGGCCCGGCGGCCGGGCCGGGGCCCGCGTGCGGCACGCGGGCCCCCGGGCTTCGTGCGTAGCTCCAGGAAGCCTTCAGACGTTCCAGACGCCGGACGCGGCGGCGTCGCGGGCGTAGTCGGCGAAGTCGCGCGGCTCCCGGCCCAGGGCCCGCTGGACGCCGTCCGCCGGACGGGCGTTGCGGCCGTCGAGGATCGTCGTGAACAGGTCGGCGAACTCGCCCGGCAGGCCGGCGGTCGCCAGCACCGCGCGGTACTCCTCGACGGTGACCGCCGTGAAGCGGATCTCCCGCCCGGTCGCCGCGGACAGCTCGGCGGCGGCGTCCGCGAAGGAGAGCAGGCGCGGGCCGGTCAGCTCGTAGACCTCGCCGTCGTGGCCGTCCTCGGTGAGCGCGGCCACCGCGACGTCCGCGATGTCGTCCGCGTCGACGAACGGTTCAACGGCGACGCCGGTCGGCAGCGCGAGCTCACCCGAGAGCACCGACTCCAGGAAGAAGCTCTCGGAGAAGTTCTGCGAGAACCAGGAGCAGCGGACGACCGTCCAGCCGGTGCCGGCCCCGGCGACCGCCGCCTCGGCCGCCTGCGCGGCGTCCTCGCCGCGCCCGGAGAGCAGCACCAGGCGCCCGACCCCGGCCTTGGCGGCGCGGCGGGCGAAGGCCTCGACGGTCTCCACGGCGCCGGGGAAGGCGAGGTCGGGGTAGTAGGCGAGGTAGGCGGCGCCGACGCCGTCGAGGGCGGCGTCCCAGGTGGTGTCGTCGGCCCAGTCGAAGGGGACCGGTGCGGTGCGGGAGCCGATCCGGGCGGTGCGGCCGAGCGCGGTGAGGCGCTCGGCCACCCGCCGGCCGGTCTTGCCGGTCCCGCCGGTGACCAGGACGGTCCGGGCGGCGGCGGTGCTGGCGGAGGCGCTGGGCTGCTGGACGCTGTCGGTGTTCTCGTTCATGGGCCCCAGTCAACTCCGCGCGCCGCCGCCCGGACATGGTCGTCACACTCAGCCGCATGTGCGCGCGTCTACGGCGGCGACGGCCACGGCTGCGACGGCTACCGCCGTACCGCTACGACACGGCGTGTCGCGTGCGGGTGGCGGTGACCACGGTGGCGTCGAGGTCGTCGTCGTAGCCGAGCGCGGCGGTGAGGCCCGCGGCGGTGACCACGTCGAGCGCGGCGGCCGCCTGCTGGTCGCTGGTCTCGAAGAGCAGCGCGCCGCCCGGGGCCAGCCAGTGCGGGGCGTCGGCGGCCACCCGGCGCAGCACGTCGAGGCCGTCGGCGCCGCCGTCCAGTGCCGGGCGGGCCTCGTGCAGCCGGGCCTCGGCCGGCAGCAGGGCGATGTCGGCGGTCGGCACGTACGGAACGTTGGCGATCAGCACCTCCACCCGGCCGCGCAGACCGGCCGGCAGGGCGTCGAAGAGGTCGCCCTCGGACACCTCGGCGCCGGTCGCCGCGAGGTTGCGGCGGGCGCAGCGGACGGCGGCCGGGTCGAGGTCGGCGGCGTACAGCCGGACGGGGTGGGCGGCGGTGGCGGCGAGCGCCGCGCCGAGGGCGCCGGTGCCGCAGCAGAGGTCGACCACCAGCGCGTCCTGGTGCGCGAGCGCGGCGGCGGAGCGGGCCAGGAACTCGCTGCGCCGGCGGGGCACGAAGACGCCGGGGTCGACGGCGATCCGCAGGCCGGCGAACTCGGCCCAGCCGGCGACGTGTTCGAGCGGCCGGCCGGCGGCGCGGTCGCGGACCATGGCGGCGAGGACGGCGGGCGTCGCGGCGGCGGCGAGCAGGATGCGCGCCTCGTCCTCGGCGAAGACGCAGCCGGCGGCGCGCAGCCGGGTGGTGACGGCGGAGCGGAGGGAGACGGACGGGTGGACAGGCAAGGGAACCCCTCGGAGCACGATTCGGGAGGACGTCGTCCGACCCGGGGCTCCCCGCGCATACGTCGCCGGACGGCGGACGGTCCCGCGCGCCCGGACGGAGGCCGGCGCTAAGGCCTGGCGTGGTCCTGCACGAGGGTGTCGCGGTCGCGGCCGGGGAGCACCCGTTCCGGCACTGCGGTCATGGGTTCTCACCTCCCCGTTTCTACGCGTACTACTGCGGCGTCCGTCACCATACCGCACCTGCCGTGGATCTGCCGCCCCGCTCCGTCCTCGGGTGGAGCGGGGCGGCGCCGTTGCGCGCGGCGGCTCAGCCGGTCACGGGGGCGGCGGTCCGCGGCTGGACGGCGCAGGCCGCGGTCGTGTGGCGCCCGGCGAAGCCGAGCAGGCTCCCGAGGACGTGGCGGCACACCGCCGCCTCCTTCTCGTTGCGCGGCCCCTGGGCGGCGGCCGGCTGGGCGGCGGCCAGGGGCACGGCGAGCAGCGCGGCGGCGAGCAGCAGGGCGGACCCGATCGCGCGGGCGGCGGATCTGGCGAATGTCATGAGGGCGGACCCCTTGTCGGGTGGGGGACGGGACCAGCCACTGACTACCGCACGCGCCGCGCCGCCGGCCGGACGCTGCGCCGTTGGTGAGCGTGTCCCGGACGGTCCGGGCCCCGCGCCGCGCGCCGGTGCCCGCGCGCGGCGGCCCCGCGCGGTCCGGGACCGCTGAGCCGGTCGGCCTGACCGGCGCTCCGGCCGGGCGCGCACTCCTCCACCGGGGACGGTGCTGCGGGCGGTCAGCCCCAGATCATGTTGTCCGACGGGGTGGTGGTGGGCTGCGGGGTGGTGACGGTGGTGACAGCGGTCGGCGTGGCACCGTCGCTGTCGGAGGCCAGTGCCGGGGAGCAGACCGCGGCGGCGGCAGCGAGGACGAGGACGGTGACCGCGGCGGCCTTGGCGAAGGCGGTACGAAGCATGACGGTGTCCTTCGGAAGAGGAGGGGTGACGGCGATGTGGATCCGGCTCGCGTCCCGCGGTGACGCTTCGTCCGGTCCGCCGCCCGGAAGCGGTGCTCCCCGGCGGCAGTCATAAGCTTCCCCCGCAGCTCAGGACGGGTGAAAGAGGGTTCAGGTGGACGGAATCGTCCCTGGACCGTTCCGGCCAGCGGGGCCGGGTCCGGCCAGCAGCCGCTCGTAGAAGGCGGCGACCAGGGGCGCCTGCGCACCCTGCACCCGCCAGCCGGCGAGGCCCGGCGCCAGGGCCACCGCACGCCGGCAGAACGCCCGCGCACGCTCCTCGGCGTCCTCCAGGCCGTCGGCGAGCACGAACACCCCCAGCACGGGACGGGGCACGGCGCCGGCGTGGACGCTGACGTGCTCGATCCCCTCCTCGGCGACGGCGGCGGCCAGCAGCAGCTCGCGGGCGCCCTCGGGCAGCTCGGCAGGGCCGGCGGGGGCATGCAGGGAGACATGGACCAGGTACATGGAACGAGCGTGCCGAATCGGGCAATTCCCGTGCAGGGGGCAGACCTGGACGGTTCGGGCCCCGGCCGGAAGCGTCCGGTCCCTGCCGTAACCCGTCCGTCCGAGGAGCGCGCTGTGACATGATTCGCTGGACGCGTGTACGAAACATCCCTGGGGGGGGACAAGTGCTGACCGCACTGGGATTGGACACCGCCGCGGAGGCCGTCTACCGCGTGATGCTCGCTCATCCCGACGACGGCGTGACCGCCGTCGCGCACCGCCTCGGCCAGGACGAGCACCAGGTCAGGAGCGCACTCGACCGACTCAGCGAACTCGCCCTGCTGCGCCCCTCCGCGGAACGGCAGGGCGAACTGCGCGCCGTGTCCCCCGACATCGGCATGGAGATCCTGATGGCCCGCCAGCAGGCGGAGCTCGCCGCCCAGCAGATGCGCGTCGAAGCCTCCCGCGCCGCCGCCGCCGAACTCATCGCCGAGTACGCGCAGCTGCGCCCCGCCGCCGGCCACCCCGGTGTCGAGCACCTGGTGGGGCTCGACCGGATCCGCGACCGCCTCGCCACCCTCACCCGCGAGGTGCGCGAGGAGGTGATGACCTTCGCCCCGGACGGAGCCCAGCAGCCGGACAACATCGAGGCCGCCAAGCCGCTGGACACGGACCTGCTGGACCGCGGGATCCGGATGCGCACCGTCTACCTGGACAGCGTGCGCAACAGCCCGCACACGGTGGAGTACGTGAACTGGCTCGCCGAGCGCGGCGGCCGGGTCCGCACGGTGCCCTCGCTGCCGACCCGGATGATCCTGGTCGACCGTGCCACCGCCGTCATCCCCGTGCGCAGCGACGACACCGCCGCCGGCGCCGTGGTCCTGACCGGCCACGGCACCCTCGTCGCCCTGTGCGCGCTGTTCGAGAGCGTCTGGGCCGGCGCCCAGCCACTCGGCGAGCAGGCCAGCCGCGACGAGCACGGGCTCAACGCCCAGGAGTCGGCCTGCATCCGCCTCCTCGCCGAGGGCCACACCGACGAGGCCATCGCCAAGCGCCTGGGCGTCTCCCCCCGCACCGCACGCCGCCTCGCCACCGACCTCATGGAACGCCTCGGCGCCCGCAGCCGTTTCGAGGCCGGCGTCCGCGCCGTCCAGAACGGCTGGCTCCCCGCCCACCGCACCTGACCGGCCGACCGCCGCCCGCGGTCGTCCGGCGGGGGAACGGGAGAACGGGAGAACGGGAGAACCCGCCGGTCCCGGGGACCGGCGGGTTCCCGCCCTCACGGCGGGTGTCGCGTCGAGGCCTACCAGTCGGTGCCGATGTTGATGCGGCTGCCGAAGGTGTTCTGGCCGGTGCCGGGGTAGAGGTACATGTCCCCGGTCGAGCCCCGGGGCGCCTGGACGGCGGCGACGTCCGCCCTGCCGTCGGCGTTGAAGTCGCCGCCGATCAGGTCGCGCATGATGTTCCAGCCCGTACCGGCGCTGACCGGGGCGGCGAACCAGCCGGTGGCGGTACCCGGGTAGACGTACAGGTTCCCGTCGCCCTTGCCCACCGCTGCGATGTCCGCCTTGCCGTCACCGTTGAAGTCCCCGCCGGTGAAACGGTCCAGGTTGTTCCAACCGTTGCCCGCGTTGATCGGAGCCGCGAACACCCCGGTCCCGGTCCCCGGGTAGACGTACAGGTTCCCGTCACCCGTGCCGACCGCCGCGATGTCCGCCTTGCCGTCACCGTTGAAGTCACCGCCGGAGAAGTTGTCCAGGTTGTTCCAACCGGTCCCGGCCGACCACGGGCTGCCGAACACGCCGGTGCCGGTGCCCGGGTAGACGTACAGCTTGCCGTCGCTCTTGCCGACCGCGGCCAGGTCGGCCTTGCCGTCACCGTTGAAGTCACCCGGCGTCATGTCGGTCAGCGAGCCCCAGCCGGTACCGATCAGGCTCCGCTCGGCGAAGGTGCCGACACCGGTGCCCGGGTACAGGAACATCTTCCCCGTCGCCGCGTCCACCGAGGCCAGGTCCATCCGCCCGTCGCCGTTGAAGTCCGCCGACGCGAAGCCCGTCATCCCCACCGGAGTGGCCGGCGGCGGGGTGCTGTTGTCCTCGACCACCTTGTTGTACCGCAGGGCCACGTAACTGCTCGCCGGGTAGCTCGATATGTTCCCGCTGTAGACGTTCCCGCTCCCGTAGGTCATGTCGGTCCGCGAGTTCGACTGGTGGAGGTAGGTGAAGTCCCCGGTCGCCTGGTTGTTCCACCGCACGAAGAGCACGACGTGGTCGCTGATGTTGTCCAGCGCGTCGCCGGGACGCAGGTCGCTCTTGTTGATGCGCGTGGTCAGCGACCGGCTGTCGAGCGTCTGGGTGGTCGCCGAGCCGAGTCCGGTGGCCGACAGGTGCCAGGCCATCGAGATGAACCCCGAGCAGTCGGTGCGGTAGGAGTGGCCGTCGCCGTCCCCGTAGGTCGCACCCTGGTTGTACTGGACGTCGTGGGCGTCCCAGTACTGGGCGCGCGGCAGGATCTCGGACCGGTTGATGGAGCCTCCGAGGGAGGATCCGGCCTGGGCCTGCGGCACGCCCAGGCCGGCGGCGGCCATGGCGGCGAGCAGCGGGGCGAGCAGGGACGCGCGGCGGAAGCGGCTGGTCTTGGACATGACTGACTACCTCGATCTGCTGAATGGTGGCTGTCGGAGAGGTGTGCGGGGACCCGTGCGGGATGGTGTGCGGGATGGTGTGCGGGGAAGCGTGGAGGGAAGCGGCTACCAGTCGGTGCCGATGTTGATGCGGCTGCCGAAGGTGTTCTGGCCGGTGCCGGGGTAGAGGTACATGTTTCCGGCGGCGCCCCGGGGGGCCTGGACGGCGGCGATGTCGGTCTTCCCGTCGGTGTTGAAGTCGCCGCCGATCAGGTCGCGCATGATGTTCCAGCCCGTACCGGCGCTGACCGGGGCGGCGAACCAGCCGGTGGCGGTGCCCGGGTAGATGTAGAGGTTCCCGTCGCCCTTGCCGACCGCGGCGATGTCGGCCTTGCCGTCGGCGTTGAAGTCCCCGCCGATGAAGCGGTCCAGGTTGTTCCAACCGTTGCCCGCGTTGATCGGAGCCGCGAACACCCCGGTCCCGGTGCCCGGGTAGACGTAGAGGTTCCCGTCACCCGTGCCGACCGCCGCGATGTCCGCCTTGCCGTCACCGTTGAAGTCGCCGGCGGAGAAGTTGTCCAGACTGTTCCAACCGGTCCCGGCCGACCACGGGGTGCCGAACACGCCGGTGCCGGTGCCCGGGTAGACGTACAGGTTCCCGTTGCCCTCGGCGACCGCGGCCAGGTCGGTCTTCCCGTCGCCGTTGAAGTCGCCCGGCGTCACGTTGCCGAGAGTGTCCCACCCGGTTCCGATCAGGCTCCGCTGGGCGAAGGTGCCGACACCGGTGCCCGGGTACAGGAACATCTTCCCCGAGGCCGCTTCCACTGCGACCAGGTCGGTCCTTCCGTCACCGTTGAAGTCGGCCGACGCGAAGCCCGTCATCCCCACCGGAGCCGCGGGGGCCTGTCCGAGGGCGTTGACGATCCGCTGCGCGTCGGCCACCTGGGGCTGGTAGCGGTCGGGATAGGCCGAGCGCTGCACACCCTGGCAGACCTCGCCGATCGGCTTGCTCAGCCAGGAGTTGTTCGGGTAGGTCGAGAGCAGCGCGTTGATGAACTTGCGGGTCGTCGTCGCCGGGTCGAGCCTCTGCGCGGTGCTGCCCCACGACGCCCGCTGCTGGAACAGGCCGACGCTGTCGTGGTCCTCCATGTTCGGGTTGTTCCGCAGGGTGGATTCCACGATCGCCGTGGTGATCGCGATGACCTCGGCCTGCTGCGGCACTCCGATGGCCCGCACGGTGTTGACGATGGCCCGGGCGCAGGACACCCGGTACGCGGTCATCGCGTTCCGCAGGGTGCCGGTGAGCTGCTGGTTCAGCTGGGCGGCGGCGGTGGCGTCGGCGGAGGTGACCGTACCGCAGGACACATCGGGCAGGGCCGCGTACGAGGGGCCGGCCGCGGCCACCGTCCCGCCGGCCAGGACCACGCTCACCGCGAGGAGTTGCAGGGCCTTGCGCAGGGTCTTCGTCATGGGAGAAACGCTTCCTTCGTTGGCGGCTTCGCTCGCCGGGTCGGATGTGCCGTGGCCGGGGAGTCGGGCCACGACCGGTTTCGGACGTGCTGGGGCAACCGCCGTGGGCCGCCCGCCGGACGGGCACGGGCAGGCCCAGGCGGGCACGCGTGGGGTGCGGGGTGGGAACGGAGCGGTAGCAGCGCGGGGACGCCCCGGTCCGGTGGCGTCCGGGCCCGGGCCCGGAGTGGGCCGCTGCTAGCGGGCGGTGGTGCCGGCGCCCACCCGGCGCGCGAGCGGGGCGACGACCGCGGCGGCCTTCGTACTGCGAGAGCGGGACATGGCGGGGCTCCTTCGGGGCGCGTGCACAACACGGGTCTTGTCCGGACCCGGTGCGTCCCGCGGTGACGCCGCCCGGTTCCTCACGGCCGCTCGTCGCTGCCGTCGGGTAAGAGCCTGCCTGCCGCCCGGTGGCCGGACCAGGGGCCGGCACTGGCCCGAACCGTCCTTGGCCAGGTCCGTCCACCGTGGTCGGCTGCCGATACCAGGCCCCGCCGGGCGCGGGGCGCGAAGCGCCAGGAGGCCCCCGCGAGGACGGGCGCGGGAACCCCGGGAACGCGAAGGCCGGCACCGACCCCGCCCGCAGGCGGAGGAGGATGCCGGCCGGCGACCGGAGGGCCGCTGATCCGCGCGGACGCTCAGAACCGGAGCGACCACCCGTTGACCGTGCCCGGGAAGTACCCGCCGACGTCGGTCACCCGCAGCCGCCAGACCCCGGCCGCGGTGTGCGCGGAGGCGTCCACGCCGTAGACGCCGACGACGTCCGTCCGGATCTCCCCGGGGTCGGTGCCGTGCAGCAGGAACACCGCGCCGTCCGGGGCGACCAGTTCGACCTTCAGGTCGCCGGACCACCAGTAGGAGATGTCCAGGGCGATGTCGAGGTCGCGGGGTGCCTTGCCGGAGACCCCGGTGACGGTGAGCGGCGACTCCACCGTGCCGACCCCGTCGAACGGCACCGGGCCGGGCGCGGCGAACAGCGGGCCGCGCGGCCGGTTCGGCACCGTGCCGGTGTACAGCAGGCGGTCCGGGGAGCCCGGGCCGAGGCCGTACAGCGAGCCGGCGGTCGCCGCCGAGGTCAGCGCCGAGGACACCTGGGCGGGGGTCGCGGACGGGTGCGAGGCCAGGTACAGCGCGACGGCGCCCGCCGCGTGCGGGGCGGCCATCGAGGTGCCCGACATGTCGATCCCGATGCCGCCGTAATCGATCACATGCCAGACCGAGGTGATGTCCACGCCCGGGGCGTAGAGGTCCACCAGGGGACCGTAGTTGGAGAACGAGGCCTGGACGTCGGCCCGGTCGGTCGCGCCGACGGTGATCGCGCTCGGCACCCGTGCCGGGGAGTGCCCGCTCGCGTCGATGCCCTGGTTGCCGGCCGCGACCGTGTACGTCAGGCCCGCGGCGACGGAGCCCGCGACCGCCGCGTCCAGCACCGGGTCCGGCTCGCTGCCCAGGCTCATGTTGACCACCGCCGGGCGCACGGCGTGCCGGGTCACCCAGTCGATGCCCGCGACCACCTGCTCCGTGGTGCCCTCGCCCTCGTCGTTCAGCACCCGCACGGCGACGATCTTCGCGGCCTTGGCGACGCCGAAACTGCTGCTGGCGACCGTTCCCGCGACGTGGGTGCCGTGGCCGTGGCCGTCCTCGGCGACCGTGTCCCCGTCGATGGCGTCGTAGCCGTAGGAGGCCCGCCCGGCGAACTCCTCCGAGGTGATCCGCACGCCGGTGTCCACGATGTACGCCGTCACCCCGGCACCCGCCGTGTCCGGGTAGGCGTAGCGGTCGTCGTAGGGGAAGCGGCGCTGGTCGACCCGGTCCAGCCCCCAGGTCTCCGGCGCCGTCTGCACGCCGTCGGCCCGCACCCGGCGGTTCTGCGAGACGAGTGCCACCGACGGGTCGGCGGCGAGCCGGCGGGCCTGCTTCGCGGTGAGGTCGGCGGAGAAGCCGCGCAGCGTGGCGTCGTAGCTGCGGCGCACCGTGCCGCCGTAGGCGCGGGCCAGCGCCGCCGCGCCGTCCGCCACCGAACCCGCCTTCGCCGCAGCGGGTTCGAGCACCACCAGATAGCTTCCGGGGACGGCGGCGGGCGAGCCCTCGCCCTGCACGACCCCCTCCGGGACCGCCGCCGAGGCGGGGAACGCCCCGCCGGCGCCGATCGACAGCACGGCGACCGTGCCGAGCACCGCGCAGGCCCTGCGCAGCCACTGCCCCGGACCCATGATCCAGCCCCCTTCCGGTGTCGGTATCGACTCACCAAAGCCTGACTGATCGTCAGATCCCTGACAACCAGCGGCTGTTGTGATTCGCCGACGACCGACCCGGCGCCCGCGCGGACCGGCGGTACGCGGCGCGCCGGGACTGACACCGCACCCGGCGGTGCGCTATCTTCCGTACGGAATCGCCCCGTTGGGGCGGGTTGCCGACCGGGTGGGGGGCAGGCACCATGCAGAGCGCGCAGCGCGTCACCGGACCGGACAAGGGGGCGGGCAGACCCGGCGGCACCGCGCCCGCCCCCTTCGTACGCGGGCCGTTCGCCGGGCTCGACGCCGAAGACCTGCGGGCACTCGGGCGGCTCGGCACCCGGCGGGTCTACGCGCCGGGCGAGGCCCTGATGATGGAGGGCGAACCGGGCGACCGGACCGCCGTGCTGCTGACCGGCTGCGTCAAGGTGGTCGCCTCCACCGAGGACGGCGGAGAGGCCCTGCTCGCCGTCCGGATGCCGGGTGAACTCCTCGGCGAACTGGCCGTGCTGGACGGTGAACCGCGCTCGGCCAGCGTCCTGGCCGTCCGCACCAGCACCACCCGCGAGATCGGCGGCCCGGCCTTCCTCGACTTCCTCGCCGACCGGCCGGCCGCCGCCCTCGCCGTCCAGCGCTCGGTCACCCGCAAGCTCCGCTCGGCCACCCGCCACCGGGTCGACGCCGGCCACGGCACCGGCCTGGCCCGCCTCGCCCGCACGCTGCACACCCTGCTCGGCTCCTACGGCACCCCCGTCGACGACGGCCTGCGGATCGACATCCCGCTCAGCCACGCCGACCTCGCCGCGCTCGCCCGGCTCTCCGCCGCCAGCGTCGAACGCTCGCTGCGCACCCTGCGCGACCAGGGCGCCGTCCGCACCAGCTACCGCGAACTCGTCATCCGTGACCGGGTGTTGCTCGCCAGGGCGGCCGGCGTTCCGCTCCCGCCGGACGGCGGTGGCCGGGCATGAGCGGCGAGGTCGCCCCCCGGCTGCGCCGGATCTGCCTGGTCGTCGACATCGAGGCGTACAGCGGCCGGCCGTACCCGGTGCAGCAGAAGGTCCAGGAACGACTGGACCGCGCGCTGGACCACGCCTGCGGCCGGGCCGGCATCGACCGCTCTCGCTGCGAGGCCCAGGACCGGGGCGACGGACAGCTGCTCCTGCTGCCGCCCGACGCCGACGAGGCGAAGGCGCTGCCGGGCCTGGTCCTCGGCCTGCGCGACGCGCTGTACACGCTCAACCGGGCGCCCGGGACCGCCGGGCGGCTACGGGTGCGCGCGGCCCTCGCCCAGGGCGGGGTGCAGCGGGCGGCGCTCGGCTACGTGGCCCGCTCGGTGGAGACTGCCTGCCGGCTGCTGGACTGCCAGGAGGCGCGCGCCGCCCTCGAGGGCACGCGGGACACCGACCTGGCGCTGGTGGTCGCCGACGACCTGTTCACCGACGCCTTCGCGGCGGGCGGCGACGGCGTGCCGGTGGAGGAGTTCACCAGGATCACCGTGGCGATCCCGGCCAAGCGCTTCGAGGCGCGCGCCTGGATGGCCACGCCGCGCTCGGGCGCGCTGGTGGCCCTGCCCCCGCCCGCCCCGGCCGGCTCCCGCCGCCGGACGGCGGGCTCGGCAGTGCTGCGCGGCCTCGGCGACGCCCTGGCCGGCGCCGCCCTGGGCGCCACCCCGCTGCACCACCAGCACGACGACGACCCTGCGCACCACCACAACGGCGGCAACGCGGACGTGGACGGGGACGACCGGCACGGGCACCACGGCCACGACGGGTACGACGGGCACGACGGCCACCACAGCCACGACGGGCACCACGCGGGCGACCCCGCGGACCACCAACCTGACGCCGACCACTGGCACCACCACCACGACGGCTACGACACCGACGCCTGGGCCGCCGACCAGCACCCCCACGACCCGCACCGCGAGGACCCCGGCACCCCGTACGACGACCAGCAGCACCACGAGAGCCACCACGGCCACGAACCCAACGACGGAACGTCGGACCACTGGTGGCACGGGCCCCACCACTGACCCGGGTCAGTGACCGCCCTTCGGCTCGGTGCAACCGCCGTCCAGGTAGTTCCCGTGGGCCTCGACGGAGACGGAGCCACCGGCCACCCGACCGCCGACGCAGGGGCCGGCACCGGGAATGGTCAGATCGAACGACACCTGACCGCCCGCGAGTTGGAACTGCGCGCTGTTGCGCGGATAGCCGAGCGACTCCAGGATGCCGCGGAGGTCGTCCCCGGTCAGCGGCCCCAGGGCGGCGCGGGCCTTCACGGCCTCGGAGATCCGCTTGCTGTGCGCCTCGCCCCGGCAGCGGTCCACCGCGCTGAGGGGCGCCATCTGCTTGTACATCGAGTTCTCGGCGTGCTTGGCCGCCCACGGATCGGCCGGGGCGGCGGGGGCGGCGGTGCCCGTGCCGCCCGCGGAGGGGCTCGGTGTCACCGACGCGCAACCCAGCGCCGCCACCCCGGGAAAGAGCCGGTCGTGGTCGGCGACGCCCTGCCGCACCGCGTCGGTGACGGGATCCGGCTCGGCGGGCACCGTGGTCTCGGCGACCGTCCCCCCGCCCCCACCACCGGCCTCGGTGACCCGTACGCTCCCGCAACCGGTCACCGCCACCGCCACCGCCAGCACACCCACGGCCACCGCCCCCGCCAGACGCCTCATCAGCCAGCCCTCCCCAGCCCGCCCCGCGCCCCGTCCGGACGCTTCGTACGGCACCCATCATGCCCGACGCCCCGACCCGGCCGGCCCTTCGGCCCCCGCGAGACGGGTCCCGGCCGAGGTCAGGCGCATACACCGGACGGTGCAGCCGGACCGGACGGCAACACCGTTCGGTGTACGGCCGGATGCCCGCATCGGGACGACGCGGCCGCTCCCTCCCCCTCCGTAGATTCCGGATCACCGGAAACGACATCGAGGAGGACGACATGACGGTGACGAACACGGCTGCGGCAGCGGGTGCACGGGTGCCGCTCGCCCTGGCCGGCGGCGGGGCCCTGGCGATGGCCGCGGTGGAGGTGCTCAACCCCGGCTACGACCTGGTGAGCGAGGCCCTCAGCCGGTACGTGCACGGCACGGCCGGCTGGCTGCTCCCGGCCGCGCTGCTGGCCGTCGGCGCCGCCTCCGCCGCCCTCGCGGCGCGGCTCGGCGCCGGAG